>NZ_JBJEHW010000111.1:0-2932 GCF_051876455.1 Parafannyhessea sp. | reverse complement strand
CAGCAGGGCGCCGCAGGCGTCCCCGTGACCGAGGGCTACATGCCCTTTGGCGAGTATCGCACGTACTACCGCATAGCTGGCGACGTACAGAAGGGCCTGGCCAACGGCAAGGCGCCGCTCCTCTGCCTGCACGGAGGCCCCGGCTCCACGCACAACTACATGGAGCTGCTCGACCCGCTCGCCACGGACGGCCGCGCCGTGATCAGCTACGACCAGCTGGGCTGCGGCAACTCCTACGTGGAGGGCCACCCGGAGCTATGGCGCGCGGACACGTGGGTGAGGGAGCTCGCCGCGCTTGTGGACTACCTGGGGCTTTCTCGCTTCCACCTGCTGGGACAGTCGTGGGGCGGCATGCTCGAGATCACGTACCTGGTCGACCGCCAGCCCGCGGGCGTGCTTTCCGCCACGCTCAGCAGCACGCTACCGTCCTCCCAGCTCTGGGGCCGGGAGCAGCACCGCATGGCACGGATGCTTCCCGAGGACGAGCGCCGCGCCCTTCTCGACGCGGAGGCATCGGGCGACTTTTCCGGTGAGGCGTACCAGCACGCCATCGACCACTACATGGAGCTCCATTGCGCGGACCTGCACTACGGGCCGGACGCGCCCGAGTGCCTGCGCCGCCCGAAGCGCTCCGGCACGGAGTCCTACCTCGTGGCGTGGGGCCCCAACGAGCTCATGCCGCAAGGCACCCTAAAGGACTGGGACTACACCGACCGCCTGGGCCAGATCCACGTGCCCACGCTCGTGGTGAGCGGCACGGACGACCTCTGCACGCCGCTGATCGCGAAGACCATGTACGACGGCATCCCCGGCGCCCGCTGGGAGCTGTTCGAGGGCTGCCGCCACATGTGCTACGCGGACGATACCCCTCGCTACCTGCGCATGATGCGTGACTGGCTGGCCGCCAACGACTAGCGGCGGGCGGTTGCGGACTGCGGCGCTACTCCACCCGCAGCAGCACGCTCGCAAACGGCGGCAGCGTGCAGGTGAGGACGTGCGTCGCGGGGTCGAGCTCGATCTTCTCGTCCCCCTTGGGCGTGGTACCGGAGTACTCGTCCCAGTCGCTGTCGAGAAGGACCTCCGCCTTGGTCGCGGCGGGCACCGTGACCTCGTAGTCCTCCTGCGTGGCGCCGGAGAGGTTCAGCACGCACACGAGCCGCTCGCCGGCGCCGCCCGCGCCCGGCGCCGCGGACCTGCGCTCTATCGCGTAGCTGCAGCGCTCCGTGCTGGCAACGTCCAGCCACTGGAAGCCGTGCTCCTCGTAGTCCTCCTGCCACAGGGCGGGGTGGTCCAGGTAGGCGTGGTTGAGGTCGCGGCAGTAGTGGTAGAACGCGTCGTGCTGCGGGAACTTGCGCATGAACCAGTCCTGCTCGCGCTTCTCGTCCCACTCGCGGAGCTGCGCCACCTCGCTCCCCATGAAGTTCAGCTTCTTGCCGGGGTGCACCATCATGTACATATAGAGCGAGCGCGCCTGCGGGAACTTCTTGTCGTGGTCGCCCCACATCTTCTGGGCGATGGTCGCCTTGCCGTGCACCACCTCGTCGTGGCTGAGCGGCAGCAGGTAGCGCTCGTTGTGGTAGTACATCATGCTGAAGCTGAGCTTGTGGTAGTTGCCGCTGCGGAAGTAAGGGTCGGTCTGGAAGTACGAGAGCGTGTCGTGCATCCAGCCCATGTCCCACTTGTAGTCAAAGCCCAGGCCGCCCTCCTCAACCGCGCGCGTGGTGCCGTCAAAGTCCGTGGAGTCCTCCGCCACCGTGAACGTGCCGGGGTTGAGCGACTTGACGCCGGAGTTGAGGCGGCGTATGAACTGCACGTTCTCGTTGTTGATGCCGCGGGACTCGTCGCCCTGCCAGTAGATGATGCGGCTGATGGCGTCCATGCGCACGGCGTCAAAGTGGTAGCAGCCCAGCCAGAAGTTGACGGAGCTCTGCATGAAGCTGCAGGACTCGCCGCGGCTGTACATGAAGTTGTGGCTGCCCCACTCGCTCACGCCCACGGCCTCGTTGGGGTACTCGAAGAGCGGCGTGCCGTCGTAGTTGGCAAGGCCCCACGGGTCCGTGGCAAAGTGCACGGGCACCACGTCCAGGATCACGCCGATGCCGGCCTGGTGCAGCGTGTCGACCAGGCGCATGAGCTGCTGCGGCGTGCCGTAGCGGCTGGTGGGGCTGAAGAACCCCGTGGGCTGGTAGCCCCACGACCCGTCAAACGGGTACTCGCACAGGGGCATGAACTCCACGTAGTTGTAGCCCGTCTCCTTTAGGTACTCTGCCAGCGGCTCGGCCAGCTCCTCGTAGCTGTACCAGTCCGCCGGGTCGTCCGTCTGCTGGTCGCCGGCGCGGTTGCGCCAGGAGCCCAGGTGCATCTCGTAGATGTTCATCGGGCGGTCCGCCTGGTTGGCGTCCGCCTTGCGCGCGCCCATCCACGCGGCGTCGCCCCACTGGTACGTGAGGTCGCACACGATGGAGCGGTGGTCGGGCCGCAGCTCTGAGGCAAAGGCGTACGGGTCCGCGTGGTCCACGTAGCTGCCCGCGTGCCAGATGCGGTACTCGTAGTGGTCGCCCACCTGGGCGTCCGGCACCTGGGCCTCCCAGAAGTTGCCGTCCTGCACGCGCTGCATCGGCACCTCTCGGCCGTCGAGCAGCAGGGTGATCCCGTCTGCCGCGGGGGCGAAGGTGCGAAAGACCACGCCCCCCTGTGCCGGACGCGCCCCCAGGTAGTCCTGTGCATAGAACTCGGTACCGCGATAGAAGTTCTGGATGTCCATGCTGCTCCTTTGCTCGGTCTGCCTGGGGTCATGCGTCGCGCCCGCGCGGGGCGCGTGTGTTGCCGGGGGTGCGCCCGCGGGGGTGTGCCCTTACGAGAAGAGCGTGTCGCCGGGGTCGCGCACGCTCACGGGGATGGTGGGCACGCGCGTGGCCGGCTTGGTGTTGCC
>NZ_JBJEHW010000110.1:7814-13990 GCF_051876455.1 Parafannyhessea sp. | reverse complement strand
ATCGTCGCCATCGGCGGCGGCTCCGCCATGGACACGGCCAAGGCCATCGGCATCATCGCCAACAACCCCGAGTTCGCGGACGTCAGGTCCCTCGAGGGCGTCGCTCCCACCAAGAAGCACGCCGTCTTCACCATCGCCGTCCCGACGACGGCCGGCACCGCGGCCGAGGTCACGATCAACTACGTGATCACCGACCCCGAGAAGCAGCGCAAGTTCGTCTGCGTCGACACCAACGACATCCCCGAGGTTGCCGTCGTTGACCCCGACATGATGGCCTCCATGCCCGTCGGCCTCACCGCCTCGACCGGCATGGACGCGCTCACGCACGCCATCGAGGGCTACACCACCAAGGGTGCCTGGGAGCTCTCCGACATGTTCCACTACAAGGCCATCGAGATTATCTCGCACAACCTGCGTGACGCCGTGGCCGAGGCTAAGTCCGGCGCCCCCGGCACCGGCCGCAAGGAGATGGCGCTCGGCCAGTACATCGCCGGCATGGGCTTCTCCAACGTCGGCCTCGGCATCGACCACTCCATGGCGCACACGCTGTCCGCGCACTACGACACGCCGCACGGCGTCGCCTGCGCAATGCTGCTCCCGATCTCCATGGAGTTCAACAAGCCCGTCGCCGCGCACAAGCAGGCGCAGATCGCCGTCGCCATGGGCGTCGACACCAAGGGCATGTCGGACGAGGAGGCCGCGGACGCCGCGATCGCAGCCGTGCGCAAGCTCGGCGAGGACGTGGGCATCCCCAAGACCTGCAAGGGCCTCGTGGAGGAGGACCTCGACCAGCTCGCCAAGGACGCCCTCGCGGACGCCTGCTACCCCGGCAACCCGCGCGAGGCCACGCCCGAGCAGGTAAAGGACATGTTCCGTCAGATTATGGCCTAACGCTGGCGGCCTAGTCGTCAATAGCTGGGGCCGTCCTTCTCGCCCAAAGGGGCGATGTCCCCAAGGCGAGAAGAACAACGGCCTTTGCAGACCCTCCCTCGCAAGCCGCGGGGGAGGGCCTTCGCGTATCATGGCGACAGGGCGGCCGGCAGGTGGCCGCAAGGCGAGGCGATGGGAGAGAGATGGCAACGGGCGACGGAATCGGCAACCTCACGGACTACCTCCTGTGGCGCGGCGACATAAGCCTGCGCGAGCGGCCGCTCACGGAGGTCGACGCCCTCGTGCTCGCGACGCTCAGCTACGTGGACCTTGCCGGCATGGTGCCGAGCGAGGCCGCAGGCGGCAGCGTCACCATGGCCCAGGCGCTGGGCAACCTGCTCGAGCAGTCGGGCGGGGACGTCGCGCCGTACGTGCGGTCGCTCGCCACGATCGATGCCAGCTACCTGCGGGCGCTTGCGGACTCGCGCCGCTTTGGCGAGCTTTCCGTCGGCTCCTACGTCGACGTGATGGACCCCGAGCGCGCCGTGCAGTTTGCGGCGCTCGAGGTGGCGCTGCCCGCCGGCAGCCTCGGCGGGTGCGAGAGGGGCGTGCGGTACGTGTCGTTTCGCGGCACCGACCTCACGCTCGCCGGCTGGCGCGAGGACTTCATGCTGAGCTTCGAGGTCACGGGCGCGCAGCTACTTGCAAGGGACTACCTCTCGCGCGCGCTGCGGCGCGCGGCCCGCGCGGACGACGCCGTCATCACGGGCGGCCACTCCAAGGGCGGAAACCTCGCATCGTACGCCGTGGCCAACGTGGCACCGGAGCTCGCGGCGCGCGTCCTGCGCTGCTACGCCTTCGACGCGCCCAGCGTGGACGCGCGCGTGGCCAGCCGCGACGCCCGCGACGTCCTTGGCCCAAGCTACGTGCGCATTCAGCCGGAATACAGCGTAATCGGCCAGCTGTTCGACCGCCCGGACGAGCCCCGCTCCTACGTGCGGAGCTTCGGGACCGGCCTCATGCAGCACGACCCGCTCTCGTGGCAGGTAACCGCAAGCGGCTTCGTCCGCGCGGCCGGGCTCGACCCCGACGCGCGCGCCTTCGACGAGGCGCTCGACGAATGGATGTCGCCCGTTGGCCCCAAGGACCGCGAGGGCTTCATCTGGGAGCTGTTCGACATACTCGGCGCGGGCGGCCCTCTGCTCTCGGACGTCACGTCGCGCGAGGGGCTCCCCAAGGTTGTGGCGGCGGCAAACGCCGCGAGCGAGAAGAACAAGCGCCTTGCCCTCAACCTCGTCGGGTCCATCGTGTCAAAGCAGGTTGACAGGACGCAGGCCGTGGTGCGCGGCGCGTACGCCGATGCAGTGAAGGCCGCGCGCCAGGCGGCAGCCGGCGCCGCGGAGACCATAGCGAGCGCGCTGCCCCGCCGGCGCGAGGGCGACGCGCGCTCCGCGGAGAGTCGCGACTCCGGCTGAGGCGCCCCGCGCAATTGCCCCTTCCGTAACACAACGGATGCTTTATTGCGGTAAAGTATCTGCAAGAACGGAAGGGCGGCCGCAGGGGGGCGACCATGGACGAGGCGCAGCAACAGAGACTTCGCGCGGAGGAGGAGAGGCTCTTCTCGGCCTTTGGGACCATCCGCAACGCGGACGAGGCGCGGGCCTTCCTGCTGGACGTCTGCAGCCCCAAGGAGATCGCGGACCTCGCGCAGCGGCTGCAGGTCGCGACGCTTCTGGCCGGCGGCGCGTCGTACGTGGCGGTGTCGCGGCAGACGGGCGCGTCGTCCACCACGGTCAGCCGCGTGTCCAAGTGCCTCAACGGGCGCGCGGGCGGCTACCGGATGGTGCTCGGCCGCATCGGGGACGGGGATGGCGGCGGCGCTGACGGCAATTCCGGCGGTGGCACCGCCCCGGGCGCGGTGTCCGAGTAGCCTCGCGGGCCCCGCGAGCTTTGCGCGCGCGTGTTCCAAACGTTACGTGCTTGTAGCATTTTTTATGGGGACGCGCCCGTGAGCAGCGGCTTCCCTCAATATAAGGATTGGTAAAGACGGGCGTCGCGCCACGCGCGTGCCCCGCCCAAGCGCCCGTCGCGCAGCGCGACCGGGGCGCGATGCCACGTCACATACCCGTCAGAACGTGTTGCAAGCCGGCGCGCGTCCAGCCCGCGGGCAAGGTCCGCACGGCGCGCCCAAGAAAGGATCCGATGCCATGCCCAACATGATCGACATCGTGCACCTCGACAAGTACTTTGGCGACCTGCACGTGCTCAAGGACGTGAACCTCTCCGTAAAGGAGGGCGAGAAGGTCGTGCTCATCGGGCCGTCGGGCTCCGGCAAGTCCACGCTCATCCGCTCCATCAACTGGCTGGAGGAGCCCTCGGGCGGCGAGGTCCGCATCAACGGCGAGCTCATGACCAAGAAGAACCACCTCGAGCTCACGCGCAAGTACACCTCCATGGTGTTCCAGCAGTTCAACCTCTATCCCAACATGACGGTCATGGGCAACCTCACGCTCGCGCCCATCAAGCTGCAGAAGGTGAGCCGCGAGGAGGCGGAGGAGACCGCGCTCGCGAGCCTCAGGCGCGTCGGCCTGGCGCACAAGGCGGACGAGTACCCGCAGAACCTCTCCGGCGGCCAGCAGCAGCGCGTCGCCATCGCGCGCGCCCTCTGCACCAAGCAGCCCATCATGCTGCTGGACGAGCCCACCTCCGCCCTCGACCCCGAGATGGTGAGCGAGGTCCTCAACGTCATGATCGAGCTCGCGCAGGAGAACATCACGATGATCTGCGTCACGCACGAGATGGGCTTCGCGCGCCAGGTGGCCGACCGCGTCGTCTTCATGGAGGACGGCCAGATCCTGGAGCAGGGCACGCCGGAGCACTTCTTCACGCACCCCGACAACCCGAGGTGCCAGGCGTTTCTCGACAAGATCCTGTAGGAGTGGGTATGAGAAGAACGCACATTCCCGCGTCCGACGCCAGCCTTGCGCGCGGCACCGCCGTCGTGGGCGGCGCCACAGCCCCGGGCGGGCGCGGCATCACGAGGCGGGGCTTCCTCTCGCTCGCGGGCGCGGCGGCCGTCGCGCTGGGCGCGGCAACGTCGCCACTCGCGCTCGCGGGCTGCTCGAGCTCCGGCTCCACGGGGCAGAGCCTCGCGGCCATCCGCAAGCGCGGGCACCTCAACTGCGGCGTCAAGACCGACGTCATAGGGTACGGCTACCAGGACACCGCGACCGGCAAGTTCACCGGCATGGAGATCGACATCTGCTACGCCATCGCGGCCAAGGTCTTTGGCGTCAGCTCCGCCACGGCGCGCAAGCGCGACCTGGTCAACTTCACGGGCGTGACCGCCAAGACGCGCGGACCGCTCGTGGACTCCGGCCAGGTGGACCTGGTGTGCGCCACCTACACGATCACGCCCGAGCGCAAGCAGTCGTGGAACTTCTCGGACCCGTACTACACGGACTCCATCGGCATGCTCGTGCTCAAGAGCTCGGGCATCAGGAGCGTGGCCGACCTCGACGGCAAGATCGTGGGCGTGGGCGAGGGTGCCGACACCAAGGCGCAGGTGCAGGCCATGCTCAAGAGCCAGGGCCACGGCGACTTCAAGGTGAGCTACCCGCAGTACCTTGACTATCCCACGCTCGCGGCGGCGCTCGCCTCGGGCAACATCGACGTCTTCGCGATCGACCGCTCGATCATCCGCACGTACGTTAACGACTCCAACGAGCTGCTCGAGCCAAAGCTCGTGTTTGGCAAGCAGCAGTACGGCGTGTGCACGTCCAAGTCGGCTGGCGAGCTGACCAGGCTCGTCAACGGCGTCGTGGGCACGCTCGTCTCGTCCGGCGACATCAAGCGCTGGGCCAAGCAGTACAAGCTCCTGTAGGAGGTCGCATGGAACTCTTCGATCCTGGGCGCTGGGCCCAGACGCTTTCCAACTCGGACCTGCTCTGGCAGGGCTTCTTCTTCACGATCCAGGTCTCGCTGGCGGGACTGCTGGTCTCGCTCGTCATGGGCACGCTGCTGGGCGTGTTCTCCACCACGCGCTCGCGCGTCCTTCGCGGCATCGCCCGCGTGTACGTGGAGTTCTTCCAGAACACGCCCATCGTGGTGCAGGTCTTCTTCGTCTACACGGCGGGCCCCATGGTGCTCCAGGCCATCACGGGCGCCGCGCACGTGGTGAGGATCGCGCCGTTCGTGCTGGTGGTCATCTGCGTGGGCCTCTACCACGGCGCGTACGTGGCCGAGGTCATCCGCACCGGCATCCAGGCCATCCCGCGCGGCCAGATGGAGGCCACGCAGTCGCAGGGCTTCACCCGCGTGCAGGCCTACCGCTATGTGATCCTGCCCCAGACGTTCAGGATCATCCTGCCGCCGCTGGCCAACCAGGCGCTCAACCTGGTCAAGAACACCTCCGTCCTCGCGCTCATCGCGGGCGGCGACCTCATGTACCAGGCCGACATCATCGTGGCCGACAGCGGATACCTGCAGGGCTACATCGTGTGCTGCGCCATGTACTTCCTGATCTGCTTCCCGCTCGCCATGCTCGTGACCTGGCTCGAGAAGCGCTCCAAGGCGCCCCGCAAGGCAAAGGCCACGCACGCCGTGCCCGCCGCGACCGCGGACGGGGAGGTGTAGCGCATGCAGGTCTTCACCCCAAGCAACGTCGCCTTCATGATGCAGGGCTTCCTCAACACCATCATCATCTCGGCGGCGTCCATCGTGCTCTCCATCGTCTTCGGCACGCTGCTCGCGCTCGCCAAGTCGTACTGCCGCGGCCGCTGGGCCTGGCTCAGGTGGCTCGTGACCGCCTACATCGAGCTCTTCCGCTGCACGCCCAACCTGCTGTGGATCCTCATCTTCCGCTTCACGGTGCAGGGCGACAACATCCTCGTCTCCATCCTCACGTTCACGGTCTTCACGTCGGCCGTCATGGCCGAGATCGTCCGCGGCGGCCTGAACGCCCTGCCCAAGGGCCAGTTCGAGGCGGCCCAGTCCCAGGGCTTCGGCTTCGTGGACACCATGCGCCTCGTCGTGCTGCCCCAGGCCTTCAAGATGATCGTGCCGGCGCTGTTCAGCCAGTGCACCACGGTCATCAAGGACACCTCCTACCTGCGCGGCATCGACGTCCACGAGTTCATGCGCAACTCCGCCGTCGTCATGGGCCAGGCCTCCACGCTGGCACAGATCCTGCTGCTCTATGGGTTCGTCCTTCTCACCTACTTCGTGCTGAACTTCGCGATCTCCCTCATGGTTAGGGCATACCAGCGCAAGACCGCCGCGGCGTAGCGGCCGTGACCGCCGCGGCG
>NZ_JBJEHW010000110.1:0-7714 GCF_051876455.1 Parafannyhessea sp. | reverse complement strand
GGCCGGCGGCACACCAAGCGGCCGAGAAGGGCTACCCTGTGAGGGGACGGCCCTTCTCGGCCGCGGCAAAACCACTATCGACACGATCGAAAGGCAAGCATGCCAACCACGAACGCATACGACGCCAGGCACAGCGCGGACGTCGCCGGCTCAGCCAACCCCGCCAACCAGGAGCCCATCGTCATCTCCATCGCGCGCGACTACGGCGCGGAGGGGCACGAGGTGGGCAAGCTCCTCAGCGTGATGCTGGGGATTCCCCTGTACGACAACGAGCTGCTGGTCCGCTCCGCGGCGCGTACCGGGGTCGACGTCGACCAGCTCGCCGCGGTGGACGAGCGACCGCAGCACGGGCCGCTCGCGTTCCTGCCCGACAGCATGGACCAGCGCTCGGGCGCGGACCGGGCGTTCCAGGCGATCCGCCAGGTCATCCTGGACCTGGGCAGCACGCGCCCGTGCATCATCGAGGGCCGGCTTTCCGACTACATCCTGCGGCGCAACCCCAACCTCATATCCGTGCTGGTCACGGCGCCGCTCGACGTGCGCGTGGAGATCGTGCGCGCAAAGCACGGCATGACCACGCACGACGCGAGCGCCTTCGTGCGCAAGCGCCAGCACGAACGCGAGCGCTTCTACACGCGCTACAGCAACGGCAAGTGGGACATGTACACGGACAAAGACCTGGTGGTGGACCGTTCCGTGTTCGGGCGCGAGGGCGCGGCCAAAATCATCGCCGCGGCGTACCGCCTCAAGGAGGAGCAGCTCGGCAGGGCGTAGCGGGCGGCAACGATAACACAGCTTTGGACTGATGGCCGGGCTCTGTGCCGGAGACGCTGGCACAGAACCCGGGCTTTTTGGGTGCAGCCTGGCAGCGGGGCTGGGTCCTGTGCCACGACGCGGCCGACCCCTGCACAGAACCCACTGGACCTTGCCCGGCCGAGCAATAACGACTGGGTTCTGTGTCATGTCCGGACGGCCGATGCGAGTTGTGGCCGGTTCTGTACCAAGCCATAAACTTCTTTACATATGGTGCGAGGCGTCTACCTCTGATCATGTGTTTCTTAAGCAGTCGGCTTTGCACAGAACCCTGAGTATCTTGCTGCGGGGTGGTACAGAACCCAAGGCTTTCGGTCGGGGACAGGTCGAAGCCGCACAGATCCCAATGGATTTCACCGGGCCGCGCAAAGTGAGCGGGGTTCTGTACCAAGGGCCGATGACGAAGCGCACAGAACCCTGTGAACCTTGCACTGGGGCGCAAGGACGTTGGGGTTCTGTGTCGCTGCCGGGATGCGCGTGCCAGTATTGGGCGGTTCTGTGCCCGTCATAAGCACCTTAATTTGTGTCGCGGGATCGCTACCTTGAGACATATGTTTTTGAATCGGATGCCGCCGCACAGAACCCTACCGAGTTTGTGGATTGGTGGTACAGAACCCCGTCCTTGCAATCTGGGGCGTCTCCCCACCGCACAGAACCCTCTCGAGTCTCACAAGCCGCGCCAACAGGTTGGGGTTCTGTGCCGCTATCGCCTGGGCACGTGGTACAGAACCGAGGCGACCTTGCGGGCGCTGCGGGCAACGGCGGATTCTGTGCCACGCTGGGGTTCGCGTATGGTACAGAACCCAGTCGGCCTTTGTGGCTCACGCAAGGTGGGGAGGGTTCTGTGCGGTGCCGATGGTACAGAACCCGTCCGGTTGGGCAACGGGCGAGAAGGGCGGGTCCTGTGCCAGCCGCCTGCCACGGCCCGGCGGCGTTCGCATCGAGCGCAATTTGCGTCCGCGTCCCGCGCTACGATAGATGCCGTCAATCGAAGGGGAGGACTCATGCCGCTCAACATCGTCACCACGGAGGATCAGAGGCTCGTTAGCGCGCCCGCGTTGGCGGCGCTGCGCAGGGCCGTGGGCGAGAAGGGCCGCGCGACGCTGCTGGTGCCGGACTTTGACAGGCAGCTCGATGCCTGCCGGGAGCTCGCGGCGCAGGGCCTCTCGCTCGGCGTGACCGTGACCACGCCCGGCGCCTGGGTGCGCGAGCGCTGGCAGGTGTGGGGCGACGGCACCAGGGTCGTGGAGCCCCTCGCGCGCACCGTCGCGCTGCAGTCATCCCTGGCCGCCGCGGCGCGGGAGGGCGCTCCCGACGCGCCGGCCTACAACGCCGGCACGGTCCGCGTGCTCTCGGCGCTCGCGTCGGCCGCGCTGCCCTGGGTTCCCGTTCGCGGGGACGGTGCCGTGGATCCGGACGCGCTCGCGGCGTTGGGCCTCACGCGGGCGGAGGCAAACGTGGTCCGCGTGCTCGACCGCTACGTGGCGCTGCTGCGCGAGTCCTCCTACACGGAGGAGTCCGTCGCCATGGCGGGCGTGGTCGGCCGCGTGTGTGCTGCCGGCGCTCAGGGGTCGCTCTGGCCCACGGCGTTCGTTGGCTTCGACGAGCTGTCCAAGCCGCAGCGCGAGCTCGCGCTGTCCCTCGCCGCGCACACGGACGTGACTGCGGTCTTCCTTTCGGCAAACGAGGCCGCGGCCGCGGGGGCATCCCGCGCGGCGGCGTCCCTTGAGGATGCCTGCGCCAAGCGGGGCATCCCGTGCACGCAAACGGGCGAGAAGGGCGACGCCCCGGGGTCGGGTCACGCTCTGGAGCCCGGCCCCATCCCGGTACCGGACCGCGTCCCGGAGCTGTGGCACCTGCTCGAGGCCCTGTTCCGGGGCGACGAGCGCGTCGCGGCGGAGGGCGCCGTGTCTCTCGCCCTGCCGGCGGGCCCGCTGGCGGAGGCGGAGGCCGTCACGCAGGAGGTGCTCTCGCTCGCGGCGGAGGGCTGCCGCAGCGTGGTCGTGGTGGCGCCTGACACCGTGCGCGCCTGGCGCGAGCTCGTGCCCAAGCTCGTGGCGCGCGGCTGCGGCGTGCGCGGCCGGGTCTCCGTGCCCGCCGCGAGCCTCGACGCCCTGCGCGCGTATATGGAGTTCGCGAGCTCGGTCGCGACGCTTGCGGAGCTCGACGCCACGTGGCCAGAGCCCGAGCGCACGGAGGAGGGCACCCTCGTCCACCTGGGCGACATGAGCTGGTGGCCGCCGCGGCACGTGACGGACTTCCTGCTGTGCGACGTGGCGCACGTGCCCACGGCGCGCGCGTACAACCTGGACCGCGCGTGGCGCTCAAACCGCCTGCTCACGCCCGCGGACGTGCTTCGGACGCTGCAGAACCCCGGCGCGACCTCGCCCGAGGTCGCCGCGGCAACGCGCGAGCTGCTGCGCGGCCGGCTCGGCTCGGCGGCGTCCAAGCTGCTGCAGCCGTACGTGGCGCAAGCTGCGTCGGCGGCACCCGCCGCGGTGGGGGAGAAGGACGGCGCCCGCCCGGTCGACTACGTGACCGACGACGACGGCAACGTCGCCGTCACGTGGACGCGCGAGGACGACCCGATGGCGGACGTCTGCGCCATGGGCTCGCTGCTGGCCGTGCTCAACGTGGCAGGCACCCTAAAGGAACTCGGCTTCTCCGCTGATCCCAAGGCGGAGGACCGCGTGCCGCTGGCAGACCTGGTGCGGCGCGCGCAGGAGGCGCTCGCGGGCGTGTCCGTGCGGCTGCGTCCGGGCGTGGCGGCAAAGGTTGCCGCGCCCGTCGCAAACGTGCAGGTCATGGGGCCGGCGGACGCGGCCCGGCTGGCGGCGGGCTCCGTGGACGCCGTCATCGTGTGCGGACAGAGCGCGGCGGAGTCGCCCGTGGAGCCCGCGGACGACGTCGCGAGCGCGCTGACCGAGGCCATCTGCCGCGAGCCCGCGCCCGACACCATGGCGCAGGCACGCGCAAGGTTCTGGCGCCAGCTCGCCGCGGCGCGCCGGCACGTGACGCTCGAGCGCAGCGGCAACGACGACGCGTCCAAACCGCGCTACCCCTCCGTCATGCTGACTGAGCTGCTCGCGTGCTACGACGCCGCGGACGACGGCACGTCCAAGAGCGAGAAGGACGAGCACGACGACACGAAGCCCAAGCGGGTCCTGGCCTGCCGCGCGCAGGCGGAGACCGAGGCCGTGGCCAACCTCAGCCCGAGCGGCACGGCGCCTGCCGAGCCGGTCGCCCGCGAGGACGTGGCGCCTGCCGGCCGCGTGACGGACGCGGCGGCGCGGGCCCTCATCAACGTGCCGGTCGAGGGCAAGCCCGAGCTGCTGGACGGGAGGCCGTACCTCTCGGCCTCGCAGATCGAGTCCTACCTGGAGTGCCCGTACAAGTGGTTCAGCCTGCGGCGCCTGCGCCTGCGTGACTCCGACGCGGGCTTTGGCCCGATGGAGATGGGCACGTTCGCGCACCACGTGATGGAGGTCACGCACCGCACGCTGCTGCAGGAGGGCCTGGCCGCCATGGAGGCGCGCGGCGAGGCGGTGCCGGACCCCTTGCGGGACCTGGCGACGCCCGTGCCGCACTCGCGCGTGAGTCTGGACGACCCCGCGGGGCTCGAGCACGCCAAGGGGCTCCTGCGCCAGACGCTTGCCGCGGACCTGCGCGCGCAGTTCGTCAGCACCGGGCGCCACGACCGCGACCAGGCCTTCGTGCCGCACACCGCGCAGGACGAGGGCCAGCTCCGCACGCTCGAGCGCGACCTCTGCAGCGCGCTCGACTACGAGGCGGGCCTGCTCACGGGCTTCGAGCCGCGGCTCTTCGAGTGGGACTTCGGCCACAAGGGCGACCTGGTGGAGTACGCGGGCGCGTGGCTCAACGGCACGGTCGACCGCGTGGACGTGGACCCCCATGGTGGCGCCGTGGTGATCGACTACAAGCACAAGGGGTTCAACGGCTTCGCGCGTGAGTACGCCGCGTTTTCCGGCGCGGACGACGGCGACGGGGGCGCGCCCTTCTCGCTCCCACGGCGCGTGCAGGCGCTCATCTACGCGCAGGTGGTGCGCCGGCACTTCCCCAACCTGGCCATCCGCGGCGCGACGTACCTCAACACCCGCGGACAGGACCACGTGCTGGCGGGCGCGGTGGACGAGGGCCAGATGGAGCGCGTGTTTGGCGTGCACCAGCCCAAGAAGGCCGCGGCAAAGGCCATGGCGGTGGAGAGGAACGCGGGCTTTGGCACGGAGCACGCCCGGGGCATGGACGCCCTGCTCGACGCGACGGAGGAGGCCATCCGCGCCGCCGTGGCGCGCATGATGGAGGGCGACATCGAGGCGGCGCCCGTGGACGCGAGCGCCTGCGAGCACTGCCCGGTCATGAACTGCGAGAGGAAGATCACCAAGTGAGCGGCTTCGACCTTGAAGGACTGAACGACGAGCAGCGCAAGATCGTGACGACCCTGGAGGAGCCGCTGTTTGTGGAGGCGGGCGCGGGGTCCGGCAAGACCTTCACCCTCACGCGGAGGGTGGCGTGGGCGCTCTCGCCCGGCTCCGGCACGGACGGCAGGCCGTTTCTGGACGACCTGTCGCAGGTGCTCGTGATCACGTTCACGGACGCCGCCGCGCAGGAGATCCGGGAGCGCGTGCGCTCCACGCTGCGCGAGTGCGGCATGCGCGAGCAGGCGCTCCAGGTTGACTCCGCCTGGATCAGCACCATCCACGGCATGTGCGGGCGCATCCTCAGACGCCACGCCTTCGAGCTGGGGCTCGACCCGCAGTTCAAGATCGTGGAGGGAAACGACGCCAGCGCCATCGAGGCGACGGCCCTGGAGCAGGTGGTGGGCGGCGCCTACCACGACGCGCACGATGCGCCGGAGGGCTCGCCCCTGCGCGAGGCCTTTGCGGAGTACACGCTCGGGGAGGCCGCGGCAGACGGCGCCACGGGGCTCATGGGCGTGGTGCAGGACGTGCGCGCCGCGGCCCGCTCCGTGCCGGATGGGTACGAGGGCCTGACGTTTCCGCAGGCAGACAGCGTGTCAGAGGTCATGGCGAGCCTCGCGGAGGAGCTGGAGTCCCTCGCGGCGCAAAAGCTCACGGACGCGGCGGAAAAGAAGGTCACGCCCTCCCTGGCGGCCGTGAGGGAGTTCATGGAGCTCGCGCCGGGCAGGCGCACGGCGGATGCGGCGCTCGAAACGCTCGGCGCGGTGACGCTGCCGGCACGCGGGGGCAAGGCCTTCCAGGAGCAGCTGGACGCCGCCAAGGGCGCGCTCGCCGAGGCGAGGGCGTGCGTCCTTCTCGCCCGTCCGCGCGCGTGGGTGGATGACATCGTGGCGCTGGCGCAGAGGGTGGACGAGCGCGTGGCCGAGCTCGAGCGCGAGGCCGGCGTGCTTTCAAACGACGAGGTCGTGAGCCTGGCGCTTCGGGCCGTGCGCGACAACGACATCGTGCGGCGCGACTACGCGGGCCGCTTCCGCCTGGTGATGGTGGACGAGTTCCAGGACACGGACGCCACGCAGCTCGAGCTCATCGGCCTGCTGGCGGGAAAGGACGCCCGGCACCTGGCCACGGTGGGCGACGCCCAGCAGTCGATCTACCGCTTCCGCGGCGCGGACGTGGGCGTGTTCCACGGCAGGGGAGAAGAGCTGCCCCCGTCGCAGCACGTGCGCCTTGCCATCAACTACCGCAGCCACCGCGACGTGCTGAGGCTGGTGGACAGGGTCTGCGGCGGACAGAACGGCGTGCTCAAGGGCTTCATGCACCTGGACGCCAACCCCGAGCGCGACGACAAGTACCGTGCCCGCGACCTGCCGCGCATCGACGTGGAGGTCACGCGCGGCTCGGGCACGCGCGGCCAGGTGAGCGCCACGCAGGCGAGCGTGGCCGCGGCCGCCATCGCGGACAGGCTCGCGGAGTACGCAGCGCACGGCGAGCGGCCCGGCGACATGGCGCTCCTCCTGGGCGCCACGACCAAGGCCGCGGCGTACATCGACGCGATCCGCGCGCGCGGGCTCGAGTGCGTGGTCACGGGCGGCTCCACGTTCACGAAGGCGCCCGAGGTCGAGGTCATGGCGAAGCTCCTGCACGTGCTCGCGAACCCCAAGGACACGAAGGCGGGGCTCTTCCCGCTGCTCACGAGCGAGATGTTCGAGCTCGACGCGAGCGACCTCGTGCAGCTGGGCACGCGCGCGCAGCGCGAGCTGGACGCGCCCACGATGCGCTCGATCGACCGCGGGCTCGAGACCATGGCGTTCTTCCACGACGCCACGCCGTCCGCGCGGCTCGCCCACGCGCACGACGTGCTGGCACGGGCGCGCCTCGCGCTCAGGACCAGGCCCGTGGCGGACGTGTGCCTGCAGGTCGCCCGCGAGTCTGGCTGGCTCTCGCGCCTGGAGGCGGAGGGTCCGGCCGGCGCCGCCCGCGAGGCCAACGTGCTCGCGGCCGTGAGCCACATCCGCGACCTCACGCAGTCTATGGGGCTCGGCCCCGCGCGCGCCGCGGCGGAGTTCGACCTCTGGCTCCAGGTCGCCAAGGTCCCGCCCGCATCGCTTTCCGGCGGCCCCGAAAGCTCCGTCCGCGTGATGACGATCCACGCGTCCAAGGGCCTGGAGTACCCGGTCACGGCCGTGGCGGAGTGCTGGGCCACCCGTCCCGAGGGCGGAAAGCTCCGCAGGCTCTCCACCGGGCGCGGCAGCGCGTGCGTCCTCATGCCGCAGCAGTCCATCTCGAGCGACCTCAAGCGGGTGGAGTCCACGGGCAACCCGTCCACGCTCGCGGAGTGGGCGCGCTACATCAACGACGCAAACGACGAGGCCGCGGCGGCCGAGAAGACCAGGCTCCTCTACGTGGCGCTCACCCGCGCCCGCGAGGCGCTCATCGTGGGCTGCAACGTGTCCACGAGCAAG
>NZ_JBJEHW010000109.1:0-2938 GCF_051876455.1 Parafannyhessea sp. | reverse complement strand
CTGTACCGCGAGCAGCAGGTCCGCTACGAGGCCCTGCTCCAGCAGGCCAGGAGCGAAACGGCGAGTGGGCACCCGGCGACAGCCAGGCGGCAGCAGGGTCCCGCCCACTCCCCGCTGTCGGGAACGCTCCGTCCCACCGAACAGCCGCGCAAGAGCTGGTGACGGGCGAGAAGGACACGTCCGTGGCCGGTGCGCCTACGTGGGCAGAAGGCCCGCTGCCCGACCTCGCCGGGGCGCCCGAGGCGGCGGTCATCCGCCGCAGGAAGGCGCGCGCAAACGCGGGGGCGACCGTACGGGGCGCGGTGGCGAGGCTCCTGCTCGTGGTCGTGGCGCTGACGCTCGTGTTCCGCTTCGCCTTTGGCATCGCCCGGGTCTCCGGAAGCGGCATGAGGCCGACGGCGGGCGACGGCGACCTGGCACTCTTCGCCAGGTTCGACCGCAGCCTCAAGTCGGACGACGTCGTGACGTACGAGGCGGACGGCAAGCTCCAACTGGGCAGGGTCGTGGCCCAGGCGGGGGACACCGTCGAGGTGACGTCGGACGGCAAGCTCCTGGTCAACGGGAGCGAGCAGCCCGAGAAGTTCGGGCAGAGCACGACCCCAGGCTCCGGCGTGAGCTACCCGCTCAAGCTGAAGGATGGGCAGTACTTCGTCCTGGGGGACGGGCGCTCCACCGTCACGGACTCCAGGGTGCTGGGACCGATAGGCTCCACCGAGGTCGAGGGGAAGGTAGTCGCCATCCTCAGGCTTCGTCAGATATAGGCAAGGATCCGACACGTAAGGCTTCCTGTGGGAAGACGGCGGGGAGGACGCTGGGAGGCACTTCTCGTCAGACAGAAAGGAACTGCGCATGAAGAAGATCAACCTCAAGTCCGGAGCGATGGCGGCAGTGCTCGCAGGCACCATGGCACTCTCGATGGTCCCCGCGACCGCGTTCGCGACCGTCCTGCCTCCGTCGGCAACCGTGAGCAGCGACGCCGCTGCCGTGACCAAGGACTGGACCGTCGCCTCCGAGGCCCAGTACAGCGCCAGCCAGGCCTTCAAGTTCGACCTCACGTACGTTGGGGCCGAGAGCGGCGGCTACTCCGGCAGCCAGAGCCTGACCTACAACAACGCGACGCCTGCGACGGGCACCGTGCTCAAGACCGTCGAGGTCAGCAACCTGGCCAAGAAGAGCGGCCTCACCTACGAGGGCACCATCTCGCAGTCCGACCTGTTCTCCGGCTTCAAGTTCGACACCCCGGGCATCTACCACTTCCAGCTCTCCGAGCAGGCGAGCGACAACAAGAACGTCGTGACCGACACTCAGACCTACGACGTGTACGTGAACGTCGCCTGGGCAGACGGGTCCGTCGAGCAGCCCGAGGTCAAGAGCGTCGTCTTCAAGAAGGCCTCCGGATCAAAGACCGACTCCGCCGAGTTCGACAACACCGCGAAGGACAACCACAAGCTCACGATCTCCAAGAAGGTCGCCGGTACCGCCGCCAACACCGATGACGAGTTCACCTTCTCGCTCACCGTCAACAACGCGACGGGCACCTACAACGTCGTGAAGGATGGCGAGACCACCACGCTCGAGGCGGGCAAGGCCTACACCTTCACGCTCAAGCACAACGAGCGGATCGAGGTCCAGAACCTCCCCGAGGGTGCCACCTACACCGTGACCGAGACCGACACCAAGGGCTACGACTCCACCGACGTCGCGGACGAGGACGACACCACCGCGGCGACCGTGGCGAATGGCGAGGGCACCCCGACCGGCAAGGGCACCATCGCGACCGAGGACGACACCGTCGACTTCACCAACAACAAGGGCTTCGCACCGCAGACCGGCATCACGATGAACATGCTCCCGGGCATCGCAATCGCGGTCGTCGCGGTCGCGGGTGGCGCGACGCTGGTCATCCGTCGCCGCAACCACGCCGGCCAGGACTTCTAGGGTCCTAGGGACGCATGGGCTCACGTAGGGACAGCTTCGGCACCTTTGGCAGCGGGTCGCTCGCCCCGTGCGAGCGGGCGGCCCGCCGTGTGGAGCGGGCCGTCACCGTCGTGCTGGCGGTCGTGTTCGTCCTCATGGGCGCCACGGCGGCGTACGCGCTGTGGGACCAGCAGCAGGTGCTGAGCGGCACCGACACGAGCCAGTACAAGCCGGGAGTCGGCTTTGGCGAGCTCATGAAGAGGAATCCGGACGTCTGCGCGTGGATCACGGTCGACGGCACGAGCGTCGACTACCCCATCGTGCAGGGCAAGGACAACTTCGAGTACCTGGAGAAGGACGCCCTGGGCGAGTTCAGCGCGTCCGGCAGCGTCTTTCTGGACTCTGCCTGCAGCAGGAACTTTGACGAGCCGTACGAGGTCGTCTTCGGACACCACATGGACGAGGGGAAGATGTTCGGGGACCTGGACAAGTTCCTGAGCGAGAGCTTCTTCAAGAAGCACAAGAGCGCGACGCTGTACCTGCCAAGGCAGACGCTCGAGCTGGAGGTCGTCGCGGTCATACAGGCCGACGCGTACGACGGCACGATCTTCTCCACCCCCGCGGACTCCGCGAGGCTGCAGGAGGTCGAGGCGAGGCTCCAGAAGGATGCGAAGCACCTGAGGAAGGGCTCGCTCGGCAAGGGGTCGCCCGCGACGGACGGGTCTGGAAAGACGGGGCAGGACCAGATCATCGCGCTCTCGACCTGCGCTGACGACGGCGCCAACGCGCGCACCATCGTGATGTGCAGGGTCGTGAGCAGGACCGCGGAGGACAACTCCAAGGTTGGCAAGTAGCAAGATCGTAGGCGGCAGACGCCGCCGTGCAGTACAAACGTAGCAGCTGGGCGGCCACGCCGCCGGATAGAAGGGCAAGCGGGACATGACCAAGAGAATTGACAAGTGCAAGGGGCTCGGCCTTGTGGCCGTCGCACTGGGCCTGTGCCTGGCGCTCCTGGGCGTGG
>NZ_JBJEHW010000108.1:0-2944 GCF_051876455.1 Parafannyhessea sp. | reverse complement strand
TCAGAATCGAGTGGGCCGGCACGCGCCGGCAATTGGAGGACACATGAACAAGATTGCTAGCTTTACGGTGGACCACCTGCGTCTGGAGCCGGGCGTGTACGTCTCTCGCGTGGATCAGGATCCCACCACCAAGTGCGTCGTCACCACGTTTGACCTGCGCCTGACCGCTCCCAACCGCGAGCCGGTCATGGACACCGACGCCGTGCACGCCATCGAGCACCTGGGCGCCACGTTTTTGCGCAACGACCCGCAGTGGGCCGAGCGCGTGGTCTACTTTGGGCCCATGGGGTGCCGCACCGGCTTCTACCTGCTGCTATTTGGCGAGTACCAGCCTTCTGACGTCGCCGATCTCGTGAGGCGCATGTTTGAGTTCATCCGCGACTTCGAGGGCGAGATCCCCGGTGCCCGTCCTGCCGACTGCGGCAACTGGCACGACTCCAGCCTGCCCGGCGCGCAGTGGTGGGCTCGCCGCTACCTGGAGCAGACGCTGTACCACCTGGACCAGGCACACACGACATATCCCGTGGCGTAGGCGCGACTGCAATAGCCGGCGACTACGGCTGCTGTCGGCTCGCCGCCCGGCTTGCATCGCTCCGGCTGCACCTGGCGTATACAATCTTCTTTACCTGCGAACTGCAAAGGAAATCACATGAAATTTGGAATCATCGGAGCCATGGACGTCGAGGTCAAGCACCTCATCAGCCACATCGAGGACGCAAAGACCACGACGATGGCGCACATGGACTTCGTCGAGGGCACCCTCTTTGGCACCCCCGCGGTCGTGGTGCGTTGCGGCGTCGGCAAGGTGAACGCCGCCGTGTGCGCTGAGATTCTGGCCAGCCAGTTCCACGTGACGCACGTCGTGAACACCGGCGTTGCCGGCTCGCTGAACAACGAGCTCAACATCGGCGACATCCTGGTGTCCGTGGACGCCGTGCACCACGACGTCGACGTGACGAACCTGGGCTACGCTCCCGGCGAGGTGCCCAGCATGGGCGTCACCTCGTTCGCCGCAGACCCGTCGCTGCGAGAGGCCGCGCTCGACGCGGCACGCATCGCCGAGGTCGACGTGCAGTGCATGGAGGGCCGCGTGGCGTCCGGCGACCAGTTCGTGCGTGACCAGGCCGAGAAGGACCGCATCATCCGCCAGTTCCACGCCGACTGCTGCGAGATGGAGGGCGCCTCGATCGCCCACACGTGCTGGCTGAACGACATTCCGTTCGTAATCGTGCGTGCCATCTCCGATAAGGCTGACGGCTCCGCAACGGTTTCGTATCCCGAGTTCGAGCGCAAGGCGGCGCACGACTGCGCTCGCATCGTGCGTGTGCTGGTGGGCAGCTACCCGCAGCGTCTAGCCGAGCAGCAGGCGGCTACGGCCGAGTAGCAGCGGCGGCGTGGCGCTCGTCGAGCGCCACGACATCGAGCGCCATCACAGGTGGCGCCCTTACAACTAGCGCCACCATATCGAGCGCCATTACAACTGGCGCCCTTACAACTAGCGGTAACCTTTTGCCCGCTTAGAGCATGCTATTGCGGGGCAAAGGTTACCGCCAGTTGTGCGTATGCGATTCAGAGCAGCCCCCGACAACCCGATGGTGATGACATGGCACTGACGCCAGCCATCACAGCCATCACCTCTTGCTTCGGATGTCACCCCTCTACATCTGGCGGTAACTTCTTGCCCGTATGCCTGACGCTATGTGGGCAAAAGGTTACCGCCACTTGCTTGAGGGATTGCCATTTTGAGCCTGCCTCTCACGTGGATCGCTACGCTCGCGTGGTGCCAAGCCAACCTCGTTACAGCTCGACCATAGTGCGAACGCCTACGTGCTCCTCCTGGTAACCCCTCCCGCCAACCAGATACTTCACACCATCGAACTGTCGCTCGGTCATGCAGAACGCGCAAATCGCACCCGTCGTCGGAACCTGGTCCTCAAGCTCGTGGAGACAGCGTCTGGCTATCTTTCTGCTGGGGACGGCTCGGATGTAGACCTCGGGTTGCAGAAGCGAGTACCCCAATGTTGAACGGAGGGACAGAATCGGCCCGCCGTTCAACTATGGTCCGCTTGATTACCAGAATCTCGCGACCGGCTTTCCGTTCACCTCGTCGAAGGAAACGATGACTGACTTGAAGTCGTCCAGATTGTCCCCGCGCCTCTTCCAGATCGGCTCGAATTCCGACTTCCGGTCATTCGGTACAAGCCAGCCGAACATGTCTACGCAATGCTTGCCGTCGATGATTTGTTCAGGCATGTCAGGCTCCTCGAAGTAGAAGCTATAGCCATTAGGAGCCTGCTCGTTGGCAAGCTTGACAGAATCGATGATGAATTCGCCGTCGAAAGGTCCGATTTCACGCTCCGATCTGATTCCAAATGGCGTCATATACTCGGCTCACCCCTTGACTGTATCTGAATGCAGTTACCCTCTTTCTTGTATCCAAGTTTATCACCGCAATGTCATTGCCCTTGACAAATACTGCGCAGCGGTTCTCATCTTGGCCAGAAATGGCATGTGTTATGAGCATCGAATCATGCCTGTCGATGATATCTGACATCATCGAGTCGTATTCGAGCTGGCCTTCGCGCGATCTTGGATTCTTCACGTTGAACGGAGGGACAGAATTGGCCCGCCGTTCAACCGCCGCGCTCCTCTTGGCCGCCGCGTCCTCGAGCTCGCCGATCTTCCTCTCGGCCTCCTCGAGCTTGCCGGCCTTTTCCTTGAGCTCGTCGTAGTCCGCGTAGTGCTCGCGGGCCTTCGCACGCTCGCGCTCCAGGCGTGCCTTGATGGCGCGGTCGAAGTCTTCCTGGGTCTCGATGGGCTCGAATTCCATTCGGTTCCTCTTTCCTGTCCCGTCCGCTCGGACGTGATCGAGCCAGGATTGTCCGCCCCTGGCAGCGTGATGCCATGGTCACCGCCCATGGCGGCGTATATAGAAGCAGCCACC
>NZ_JBJEHW010000107.1:0-14079 GCF_051876455.1 Parafannyhessea sp. | reverse complement strand
CGTACTCCGCCCCGGGACAGCACGAGGGGTCATACACATTGTCCAGCTCCACCCCCATGAGGATGTCGAGCCGGTCGGCGTACTTCTCCCTCAGGCGCGTTACCTCAGCCACGTACGCGGGCCAGTCCATGTGGATGTCCGGGTCCATGTGACCCGAGAACCCAAGGTGCGAGAAGCCCTTGGCGATCGCCTCGAGGACCACGTCCTCGGGCGTGTCCGAGCCGTCGCAGAGCACGGTGTGGGTGTGGTAGTTGCACTTGAGCATTGGTCCTCCCGCCTGCCGTGGCGCCGCCGCGTTGCGCGCCGGTTCGCGCTGCCACGAGGGTACCAGAAACGGCGGACGCCAACTACCTACCCAGCAGATCCGCCCCATAGGGCGCGTCGCGCACAAAGGCACATGTCGGCTCGCGCCAGATCGCCGCCGCCATGCAGAGGTCGCCCGTGCAGCCCGCAAGGTGGAAGACGGCGCACGCCCACGCGAGGAGCGGCACCCCAAAGGCGGCGCCCGCCGCCGCAAAGGCAAGCGTCAGGACGACCGTCGGGGCAAGCAGCACGGCCTCGAAGCGCCGCCGGGAAAGCGTGGCCCCGTTGGCGCTGGTGTAGAGCATGTAGTCCTTGAAGCCAAAGCTCACGTGCACCCCGCGGCCGCCCAGGAGCACAAACGCCGCCGCGTGCACGAGCTCGTGCACCGGAAGCGCCACCACGGACGCGAGGAACAGCACGAGGAGCCAGCCAAGGCCGATGCCCTTCTCCACCAGGGGCGCCACGCCCGCGAGCGAGAGGACCCACGCCACGAGGCCGAGGGCGAGCCCCACCCCCAGGATCCACCAGGACAGGCGCAGCATCCGCCGCTGGAAGTCGGCGTCCCCCAGCACGTCCACCTTGGACATCACGCGCATGCGCCGCGCCCCCTATTGCGGCCGCCGCCCGGCCCGTAGCAGGCCAGCACGTGTAGGAGCAGCGCGCCCACCACGAAGAGTGCCGCGTACGGCACGAGGTAGAGCGGGTCGCCCAGCGCGTCGTACCAGTCCTCGATGGGCGTGCCGTACGCGGGACCGCTCACGAAGCCGAAGTTGGTCCCCATGGCCGCGTTGAACCACCTGAAGAAGACGACGTAGGCCGCCACGAAGGCGTAGCTCACGAGCACGTCGCGCATGCGGATGGACGCCCTCCCCTCGCGCACCGCGCAGAGCGAGGTCGAGAAGATCAGCGAGTGCTCCATGAAGCCGCAGACCACGGGCCAGGTGTACGGCGGGCACGCGAGCCACCCGGGAAAGAGCATCGCGCACAGGCCGCCGCAGAGCCCCAGCGTGAGCAGGAGCTCCCGCACCACGTGGCTGGGATGGACGGCGTAGGCGACGCAGAGGTACTCGGCCGCGTTGCAGAAGTGGAGCGGCCACCACGCCGGCGTGAAGGTGTGCGAGGCGACCATGAGCGCGTCGTCGGACACGAGCAGGCAGACCGCGGCCACGGACGCGACCCTGAGCGCACGGAGCCCCCAGCGTCCGTGCGCCCACGTCACGAGCCTCACGACGCAGGCGCAGGCCACGAGCCACGCAAGGTGGGCAGGCCCGAAGAGCGCGAACCCTCCCGACTTGAGCAGCAGCGGCTGCGCCGTAAAGACGCCGTACTTCATGGCATGCACGCCCCTCTCGCCCCAAACGCCCTTCTCGCTCTATATACCCATGCATGGCGTCCCGCGGGCATCCCCATGGGACGCACGTCGCGTTCGACTCATAAGGATAGCCGTCCCGCGTTTGGTGGGCGTTATGCCATAATCAGACGGAGTACTGGCCGCCCCAGGGCGGCGCACACAAGAGGACAGAGGATTTGCACATGTCTTTTGAGCTTGACGGCGCGACCGAGGCCGCGCGCCCAACCTTCCCCAAGCGTGCCATCATCACGGGCGGCATGCCCTATGGCAACAAGAACCTGCACTTTGGCCACATCGGCGGCGTCTTCGTGCCGGCGGACTTCTTCGCGAGGTTCCTGCGCGACCGCATCGGCGCCCAGAACGTGGTCTTCGTGAGCGGCACGGACTGCTACGGCTCCCCCATCATGGAGGGCTACCGCAAGAAGGTCGAGGGCGAGGGCTACCAGGGCACGATCGAGGACTACGTGCGCCACAACCACGAGCTCCAGAAGCAGGCGCTCGACGCGTACCAGATCTCGCTCGACATCTTCGCGGGCTCGGGCCTCGAGCCGGCCAAGCCCTTCCACGCGGCCCTCAGCGACAGGCTGATCCGCCGCCTGCACGAGCAGGGGGTGCTCGTCAAGCGCACCACGCGCCAGTTCTACGACGTCAAGGCCCAGACCTTCCTCAACGGCCGCCAGGTGCAGGGCCGCTGCCCCGTGCGCGGCTGCAAGAGCGAGAAGGCCTACGCGGACGAGTGCGACCTCGGTCACCAGTTCGACCCCGAGGAGCTCATCAACCCCGTGAGCCAGCTCACGGGCACCACGCCCGAGCTGCGCCCCGTGGACAACTGGTACTTCGACCTGCCGCGCTTCCACCAGGTGCTCGAGGACCTCATGGACGAGTGGGACGCGGACCCGCAGGTGCGCGCCATCGTCACCAAGACCGTGCGCGAGTCCCTGGCGGAGCCCGTCATCTACATCCAGGGCAAGTTCCGCGAGGCCTTCGACGCCGTGGAGGACAGGCTCCCCAAGCACGAGCTCCGCGAGGCCGAGAAGGGCCAGACGTCGTTCTCGGTGTCCTTCGACAACTGGGAGGACCGCGACGAGGCCCGCGAGGTGCTCGAGGCGGGCGGTGTGCGCTTCCGCACGGGCAAGACGCTCCTGCCCTTCCGCATCACCGGCAACATCGAGTGGGGCGTTCCCGCGCCCGACCTTGACGGCACGCACGACCTCACGGTCTGGTGCTGGCCCGAGAGCCTGTGGGCGCCCATCAGCTTCACGCAGACCGTGCTCGACGCGGACGCGAAGGCGGGCGGCGGCCGCTACTCCACCGACGACTGGCGCGACTGGTGGTGCTCCAAGGACGCCAAGGTGTACCAGTTCATCGGGCAGGACAACATCTACTTCTACTGCGTGGTGCAGCCCGCGATGTGGGAGGCCCTCGACTGGGGCCTCACGCAGGACATCCCCGTCGCCAACTACCACATCCTCTTCATGAACAAGAAGGCCTCCAGCTCGGGCGCCATCAAGCCGCCCATGGCCGCGGAGCTCCTGGACTACTACACCCCCGAGCAGCTGCGCGCCCACTGGCTGAGCCTGGGCCTCGACCAGAAGGCCGTGTCCTTCTCGCCCAAGCCGTTCGACACGTCCGTAAGCCACAAGGACAAGAAGACCGGCGAGGAGGTCCTGGTAAAGGACGACCCGCGCGTGGTCGACCCCGCCCTCAAGGAGAGCGCCTTCCTCACCAACATCTTCAACCGGCTGGCGCGCAGCTGCTTCTATGGCGCGGCGAACGTATGCGACTCGCACCTGCCTTCCGTCGAGCCGCACGCCGACGTGGTCGACGGATGCGTCAAGGCGACGCTCGAGTTCGAGAGGTGCGCCCACGGCTTCGACGCCCACGGCGCCCTCGCGGTGGCGGAGGAGTTCTGCCGCGCCGCCAACAAGCGCTGGGGCGACGCCTCCAAGGCCGCAAACGGCGACGACGCCGCCTACGAGCAGGCCCTGGCCGACGCCTTTGCCGAGCTGCGCTGCGTGACGCTGCTCATGCACCCCGCCGTGCCGACCGGCTGCGAGAAGATCTGCGACCACATGGGCTTCGCGCGCGACCTCTTCTTCGGCTGGGACAACGCCTTCGCGACGCCGGGCGAGCTCGCGCAGAAGCTGGGCGAGAAGCCCGGGGAGCACGCGATCGTGGCCCTGCCGCCGCGCTTCGACTTCTTCGAGAAGCACCCCAGCCAGCAGAAACGCAAGAAGTAGGCTCGCATCATGACGCCAAGACCACAGCTTCACTTTCCCAGCCCGTACCAGCTGCCCACGGCGCACCTGAGCGTGGCGCGACGCATCCCCATGCCGGACGGGGCCCTCATCGCGAGCTTCGCGTACGTACCCGAGGAGTTTGCCGGAGCGGCGGACCGCTCCCTGGCCGACGCCGCGCACGCAATGCCGGAGCCCGTGCTCATGCTGCATGGCAACGGAGAGGAGCACGGCATCTTTGGCCAGGTCATCGATGCCGTCTGCGCGTCCGGGCGGCCCGTGGTGGCGCTCGACTCCCGCGCGCAGGGACACTCGACCCGCGGCACGGCCGAGCTCACCTACGAGCTCATGGCGCGGGACGCCGTCACGGCGCTCGCGGCGCTCGGCTTTGGCCGCGCCCACCTGCTGGGGTTCTCGGACGGCGCGATCGAGGCGCTCCTCATCGCGCGTGACCGCCCCGAGCTGGCGCTCTCGCTCCTCTCCATCGGCGCTAACCTCTCGCCTGACGGCGTGGACGACTCCTTCCAGATGGAGGAGGCCGCACGGGGCCTCGTTGCGTGGGCGGACTTCTGGGAGAGGGGCGACGGCTCTCGCAGGGACGTCGACCCCAGCCTCGTGAGGCCCGCGCCGCAGGAGGCGCGCACCACCGCGGAGCTCCTGCACATGATGGTCGTCCACCCGCACATCGACCCCGCGAGCCTCGCCGCGATAGCCTGCCCCACAACGGTCATGGCGGGCGAGTTCGACGAGATCAAGCGCGAGGAGACGGACCTCATCCACGACTCGATACCCGGCTCCAGGCTCGTTATCGTGCCTGGCGCTGGGCACGTCCTCCCCAAGGAGGCCCCGCAGGAGATCGCACGCGTCGCGCTCGAGACCGTCAGCCGGGCCCAGTAGGCAGTCCGCAGGACGACGGCGCAGATCGGCCGGGAATCCGCAAGGGGTTCCCGGCCGATCTTGTTTCTGCTCGTGTATGGGCCTACTTGTCCGCGCGGCGGCGGTGCCTGCGGATGCGGATCCTGTGGGCGTGGCGCTTGCGGCGCGCGAAGACCCAGGTGCGCTGGAAGTAGTAGTTCACGAAGAACAGCAGAAAGTCGCAGACGATCTTTGAGAGGCTCTCGTTGTAGCCCAGGATCGTGTGACCGATGTAGACGCCCACGCTCGAGAGGAAGAGCACGAAGGCGGCAAGCGCGATGAACCTCGGGAGGCTCTCGCGCATCGGGCGCACCTCGACCTGCCCCAGGCGCACCTCGTCGTCCGGGCCCTCGACGATGTCGTCGAAGTCGATGCCCGCCTCGTCGTCCTCGTCGATGTCGATGTCCTCGACCTCTGGCGCAGTCTTGAGCTGGGCCTCGTGCGCCTCCTCGATCTTGGCGTGGTCGGCGCGGTCATCCGTGAAGACGCGCTTCATGTTGATGATGTAGTTCACGGTGACGGAGCACACGCGTGCGATGAGCGTCGCGGAGAAGATGCGCAGGAAGTCCGAGTTCACGAAGACGGGTCGCAGCCACCCAAAGAGCAGGAAGGCCATGACCTGGTCCACGAGCGTGCTTATGAGCGACGAGCCCACGAACTTCGTGAAGCGCTCGCTCAGCATGCCCTTGACTTTCTGTACGAGGCCGCCCTTCTCGCCCGTCACGTCGCCTCCGGCGCTCATGCGCGAACCACCCAGAAGTTCACGCCGTCCTCGGCAAACTCCATGGCGTGGCCGAGGGAGCGCATGAACCCGAGCACGGCCTGCCTCTCGGCATCCGTGCCCTTCTCGCCCGCGTCGCCACGCAGCGAGAAGGACTGGCCGCCGCACGCGTCGTGCATGTGGACGCGCAGGACGCTCCCCCGCTGCCTCAGCATCTCGTTTGCCGCGATAACGTCGCGTATGGATACGATGTCCCTGCGCATGCGCTCCCGATCCTCGCAATTTACTTACGCTCTAGACAGGATAGCATCCGTATGCGCGGCTCCACGCTCTTAGCGCATCGCCTCGGGTTTGCCTGGGAGAAAAACGACAGATTCGGCCGATCTGTTCGCGGGACGGTTACTTGGACTCCGCGGGGAACGTCACCGTTATGGTCGTGCCGCGGCCGAGCTCACTGTCGAGGTCGATGGTCGCCTTGTGGAGCGCCGCCGCGTGCTTGACGATGGCGAGGCCCAGGCCCGTGCCACCGGTCTCGCGCGACCTGCTCTTGTCCACGCGGTAGAAGCGCTCGAAGACCTTGGCCTGGTCCTGCGGGGAGATGCCGACGCCCGTGTCGCTCACGCGAATCGTGGGATGCCCGTTCACGGGCAGCACGAACACGTGGACGGAGCCTCCCGTGCGGTTGTACCTGATGGCGTTGTCGCAGAGGTTGCGGATCATCTCGTCCAGGAGGCGCGGGTAGCCGCTGATGGTGACCGACGCTCCCTGCACCCTGAGCGAGACGTTGGCCTTGGCGGCCTTCTCCTCCAGGCGGTCCGCCACGTCCTGCGCCACGGTGTACAGGTCGACCTGCGAGGGCTCGCCAAAGAGCGCCTGGTCGCCAACGCGCTCGGACTCGTCGAGCTTCGAGAGCGTGAGGATGTCGGAGACGAGGCTCGACAGGCGCTGGGCGTCCCCGTAGATTCTGCTCGCGAACTCCTGCACGTCCTCGGGACGGACCAGACCGTCGCGCAGCAGCTCGGACGCGCCAGAGATTGCCGCTATGGGGGTCTTGAGCTCATGCGTGACGTTCGCGGTGAACTCCTGCCTCATGGCGTCCGCATCCACTATGTCGTTCATGCGCTTCTGCAGCTCTGCCTGCTGCTCGTTGAGATGCGACACGAGCGGGTCCAGCTCCTGGTAGGGCGATGCAGCATTGCCAGAGGACGTGTCGATCGCGAGGATCGGCTTCACGAGCAGGGCCGAGAACCTCCTCGAGGCGATCCACGCCGCGGCCACGACGATAACGACGATGCCGATCATGGGCCAGAGCTCGTTGCCGATGACCCTGAGGATGCCGTCACGATCCTCCGACAGCCTTATCACGTCCCCGGACTTGAGTCGCTCGGCATGGTAGACGCTGAGGTAGCCCACGGTGCTGCTGTCGCGCTCGGACTCGCCCGTGCCGCTCTTCAGGGCCTGCGCTATCTCGGGGCGCGACTTGTGGTTGGGCAGCGTCGAGGCCTCGACGAGGCTGTCGTAGAGAACCTTGCCGGTTTTCGACACGAGGGTGACGCGCACGTCACTGAAGTCGAGGTCCAGAAGCGCCTGCACCTCGCTGTCGTTGTCGCCATTGGTCGCGTTGAGCGTGGAGGTGACGAGCTCGCACTCGCGACGCAGGCCGGCCTGTGCGTCCTCGACGACGGACTTCTGGTACACGAAGGCGGAGGCGACGGAGACGAGCACGCACGACGCGACGGCGATGGCCGCCATTGCCGCGAAGATCCGCCGTGCGAGGGAGGCGCGGCGACTCTCCCCGGACCCCTGCCCCGCGATGGCCTTTTCTTCTGTAATGGGAACCGCCATGTTGAGTCCTTACATTCCTGGCTAAAAGAGGGGTCGCGCACCCGGTGAGGCGCGCGACCCGTATCGTACTGCTAGCCCCTGGCCCTGTAGCCGACGCCGCGGACCGTCTCGATGAGGTCCGAGTGCTTGCCCAGCTTTGCGCGTAGCTGCTGGACGTGCACGTCGACCGTGCGAGAGCCGCCGTCGAAGTCCCAGCCCCAGACGCGCTGGAGCAGCTCCTCCCGGCTGAAGACCTCGCCCGGGGACCTCATGAGGAACTCGAGCAGGTCGAACTCGCGCTGCGTGAGGGAGAGCTCCACTCCCTCGAGCGTCACCTCGCGGCGCTTCGGCCAGAGCGTGAGCGGTCCCAGCGAGAGGACCTCGTTCTTCTCGCCCGTGGACGTGCGTCCCGCGCGGCGCAGGAGCGCGCGCACGCGGCTCACCATCTCCATCATGCCGAAGGGCTTGGCGAGGTAGTCGTCCGCGCCGTTGTCGAGCGCGCGGACCGTGTCGAGCTCCGTGTCCTTTGCGGTGAGCATCATGACCGGAACGTTCTCCAGCCCAGGCGTGCGCCTGATACGCTTGAGAATCTGGAGTCCGTCAGTGTCGGGGAGCATGATGTCCAGAAGCACTGCGTCGGGGGTGCGCTTTGCGCAGGCGACGCGAAACTCGGCGTCGTCCGAGAAGCCCTCGGACTCTATGCCCGCCTGACGGAGGGCATAGATCGTGAGCTCGCGAATGTTCGTGTCATCCTCGACGTAGTAGACCACGTCAGTCATTCTCCCCCATGGTACGACCGCGGTAAGAACCGGTTGCACGGAAGATGGACCAATCCGCGACGCTCTGTGCGTGGTCGCCCATGCGTTCGAAGTACTTCGCGACGGAAAGGAACTCAGGCGCCGCCGCCGCGGACTCCTCGCCGTTCTTGAGGTACTCGACGACCTTCACGCGAACCTGCTCGTACAGCGCGTCGAGGCTGTCGTCCTCCTCGAAGACCTTCTCCGCGTCGGTAACGTCGCCGTTGCCGAAGGAGACCACTGCCTGCCTGACCATTGTAGCTGCCTTCTTCGCCATGGAGACGAGCAAATCGGCGAGCTCCTTGGGGACGGTCAGGTCGATCTCCTGCGTGAGGAGGGCGGTCTCGTACGCCATCTCGTCGATGCGCGCGAGGTCGCTGATGGCGCGGAAGGAGGCCGTGACGAGGCGAAGGTCGCTCGCCATGGGTTGCTGCAGGAGCATGAGGGTCATGCAGGTGTCCTCGACGTTCCTGTGCAGGCGCTCGAAGGCGTCGTGACCGTCGACGGTCTCCTGCGCGGCATCCTTGTCGCCTTGACCGATGGCCTTGGCGGTGTTCTCGATGTCCTCCACGACCGCCTGGCCGATGACGGAGACGTGTCCGTCGAGTTGCTTGATCTGCTTGGTGTAGGCACTTCTCGTCTTGATCATTATCCAAACCTTCCCGTGAGGTAGTCCTCGGTACGCTTGTCCTTGGGCGTGGAGAAGAGCTGCGCCGTCGGCGCGGCCTCCACGAGCTCTCCCAGGTAGAAGAAGGCGCACTTGCTCGAGATGCGCGTCGCCTGCTGCATGTTGTGCGTGACGATGATGACGGTGTGCTCCTCGGCGACCTTGACGGCAAGCTCCTCCACGAGGCCCGTCGAGATGGGGTCGAGCGCCGACGTGGGCTCGTCCATCAGAAGGACGCCCGGGTTCACGGCGAGGGCGCGGGCGATGCAGAGTCGCTGTGCCTGGCCGCCGGAGAGGGAGAGGCCCGAGTGGTCGAGCTTGTCCTTCACCTCGTCCCAGAGGCCCACGCCCGTGAGGGTCGTCTCGACGATCTCGTCGAGCTCGGCCTTGCTGGGGTTGCCGTGGTGCCTGGGACCGTACGCCACGTTGTCGTAGATCGACAGTGGGAACGGGTTGGGCTTCTGGAAGACCATGCCCACGCGACGGCGGAGCTCGTAGACGTCGTAGTTTTCGTAGACGTCCGTGTCGCCCAGGTAGACCTTGCCCTCGACGCGGCAGCCCTCTATCCGGTCGTTCATGCGGTTGAGGCAGCGCAGGAGCGTCGACTTTCCGCAGCCCGACGGGCCGATGAACGCCGTGACCTTGCCCGCGGGCATGTCGAGCGTGATGTCCTTGAGTGCGTGATGGTCGCCGTAGTAGAGGTTGAGGTCCTTGACCGACATGCTCTCTGCCATTAGCCGAACCTCCCGTTCAGATAGTCGTTGAGGCGCTGGTCCTTCGGCGCGCCGAAGATCTGTGCGGTCTCGCCGAACTCGACCATGTGGCCAAGGTAGAAGAACGCGGTGCGGTTGGAGACGCGCGTAGCCTGCTCCATGTTGTGCGTGACGATGACGACGCAGATGCCGTTTCGCGCGATGCTCGAGATGGTCTCCTCGATCGCGAACGTCGCGATGGGGTCGAGCGCGGAGCAGGGCTCGTCCATGAGGACGACGTCCGGCTTGAGCGCGAGCGTGCGGGCGATGCAGAGGCGCTGCTGCTGGCCGCCGGAGAGCGCGTAGGCGGAGTCGCGCAGCTTGTCCTTTACCTCGTCCCACAGCGCCGCGGCGCGCAGGCTCTCCTCCACCCTCTGGTCCAGCTCGGCCTTGTTCGTCATGCCGTGGCTCTTGAGGGCGAACGCGATGTTCTCGTAGATGGACTTGCGGAACGGGTTGGGCTGCTGGAACACCATGCCGATGCGCTTGCGGAGCCACAGGGTGTCGATGCCCTTGGTGTTGACGTTGATGTCGTGGTAGACGATCTTGCCACCGACGACGCAGCCCGGGATCTCGCGGTTCATCAGGTTGATGCAGCGCAGGAACGTGGACTTGCCGCAGCCCGAGGGGCCGATGAGCGCCGTGACGGTGCCGGCCTCGAACGAGAGGCTCGTCTCGTTGAGGGCACGCTTGCCCGAGTAGTCGACCGTCACGTCGTGCGTGTGGAGCACCGGGTTCTGAGCCGTGCTCGAGGTGAGCTTCGTGGTGTCTGTCATTCTGCCGTCAGCTTCCTCTCGAGCGCGCGTCCGGCGATGCGCGCGATGATGTCGAATGCCAGGATGCAGACCATCAGGACTGCCGCGGTGCCGGCGGAGACCGCCGAGAGGTCGGGCACGACGCCCTCGGAGTTGATCTTCCAGATGTGGACGGCCAGGGTCTCGGCCGGGCGGAAGACGTTCAGCGGGTTGGAGAGGCTCCAGATGGGCGCGGACCAGCTGAGCACGGGCGCGGACTGGCCGGCCGTGTAGATGAGCGCTGCCGCCTCGCCGAAGACACGTCCTGCGGAGAGGACGACGCCCGTCACGATCGCGGGCATGGCCGCGGGCACGAGCACGTGCATGGTGGCCTCCCAGCGGGTGAGGCCGAGTGCCAGGGCGGCGTCGCGCTGGTCGCGCGGTACGGCCTCGAGCGCCTGCTGGATGACGCGGACGAGGATGGGGATGTTGAACATCGTGAGCGCGAGCGCGCCGGATAGGATCGAGAAGCCCCAGTGCAGCGTGAGGACGAAGGTCAGCATGCCGAAGAGGCCGACGACGATGGAGGGAAGGCTCGACAGCGTCTCGATCGCGGTCTTGGCGATGTTGGTGACTCGACCCTGCGGGGCGTACTGCGTGAGGAAGATGGCCGCACCGAGCGAGATGGGGACCGAGATGAGCAGCGTGAGCACGAGCAGGTAGAACGAGTTGAAGAGCTCGGGCCCGATGCCGCCACCCGCCTTGAACTGCTCGGGCTTGGCCGTCAGGAAGTGGACGTCCACGAGCTTCGAGGCTCCAGAGGCCAGGATGTAGACGATGATCGCGACGAGCGCCACGATGATGAAGCCTACGATGACGGCAAGGATGCCCGTGGCGACCTTGTCCTGCACGCGGGCCTTGTGAGCGGTGGCCGTATAGTCGGCGCCTGGCTTGGGCTGGTTGGACGCGTTCTTCTCGCCCGTGGAGACGGTTGCCTGTGCGCTAGTCATTCTTTGCGGCCCCCTTCCTGCCGATGAGGTGGACGATCAGGATGAAGATCAGGGACATGACGAGAAGGACCATCGCCAGGGCCCAGAGCACGTCGTTGGAGAGCGTGCCCATTGCCTCGTTGCCCATGCCCATGGTCAGGACCGACGTGAGCGTGGACGCTGGCGTGAAGAGGCTCTGCGGCATCTGGGCGGCGTTGCCGATGACCATCTGGACGGCGAGGGCCTCGCCGAAGGCGCGGCTCATGCCCATGATGACGGCCGTGAGGATGCCGGGCAGCGCGGAGGGCAGCACCACGCCGACGATGGTCTGCCAGCGGGTGCACCCGAGGCCGTACGAGCCGTCGCGGTAGCTGTTGGGAACCGCGGCGAGGGCGTCCGTGGAGAGCGACGTGATCGTCGGGAGGATCATGAACGCCAGCACGATGGACGCGGAAAGGATGCCGTAGCCGGTTCCGCCGACGAGGCCGCGCATCCAGGGCACGACGATGCCGAGGCCGACGAGGCCGAACACGACGGACGGGATGCCGACGAGGACCTCGGTGAGCGGACGGAAGATCTTGTTGCCGAAGCCGGGAGCGATCTCGACCACGAAGATCGAGGCGCCGAGTGCGAACGGGAGCGCAATCAGGCAGGACAGCAGCGTGACGGAGAAGGAGCCCACGATCATGGGCAGCGCGCCGACCAGGGGCACCCCGTCGGCACCGTTCTGGTGCGGGTTCCAGGTGGTTCCGCCAAAGAAGGACCCCAGCGGGATTCCGTCCTTGGTGAACGTGGCGAGCCCTCGCGAGCACACCATAAAGATAAGTGTCACCACCAAGACGACGACAAGCGTAACGCAGAGGCCAGTGATGATCTGGCCCCTGCGCTCGATGCCTCGCTTGGGGGAGACGCCCACGACCTCAGCCGTGGACTCGGACTTTGAAGACACGATCTTCTCCCCTTTTGCAGTCATTAAAGCTTGGTCACCTTGCCGGAAGAGTCCTTCTCGACCTTCATGCCCTTCATCGAGATGTAGCCGGTCTTCTTGACGAGCGTGCCCTGGACCTCGTCACCGAGCATGTACTTGATGAACGCCTTGGTCGCGGCATCCGGCTTCTTGGCGGTGTACATGTGCTCGTAGGCCCAGATGGTCCAGTCGTTGGTCTCGACGTTGGCGTCCTTGGGCTCGACGCCGCCGACCTTGAGGGCCTTGATGTCGTCGGTGAAGTAGGAGAACGCGAGGTAGCTGATGGAGTTGGGGGTCTCGGCGATCATCTTCTGGACGGTGCCCGAGGAGTCCTGCTCCTGCGGCTTGAAGTCCTCGGGGACCTTGTCGCCGCCGAGGACGGCGTCCTCGAAGGTCGCGCGGGTGCCGGAGCCGGAGGCGCGGTTGATGACCACGATGTCGGCGTCGTCGCCGCCGCAGTCCTTCCAGTTGGTGATCTTGCCGGTGAAGATGCCCTTGAGCTGGTCGATCGTGAGGTTGTCGACGCCGACCTTCTTGTTGACGACGGGGCCCATGCCGACGACGCAGACCTTGTTGTCGATGAGCTTCTTGGCGTCATCGGGGTTGTCGAGCTTGGTCTCGGCGAAGACGTCGGAGTCGCCGATCTGGACGGCGCCCTGGGCGATCTGGGTGATGCCCTGGCCGGAGCCACCGCCCTGGACGGTGATCTGGACGCCAGAGTTCTCGTTCATGAACTGCTCGGCAGCGGCCTCGACGAGGGGCTGGAGGGCGGTGGAGCCGACGGCGGTGATGTTGCCGGAGACGTCCTTGCTGGAAGAGGAGCTGGAGGAGCTAGAAGAGCTGGAGCTGTCGGAGGAGCTGGAGCTGCCACCGCAGGCGGCGAGGCCCAGGCCCGCGAAGGCGGCCACGGAGGCGCCAGCGAGCGTCACGAAGTTACGACGAGAGATGCTCTTAGACATATCTTTCCTTCCAATTGGCTGTGAGCCTATTCGCAGCTGTCGAGTTGCGCCTCGGCTCTTGTCGGATAGGATGCTATGGCCTTGGAAGGTGGCTTTTTGCGCGATTTGGCCGCACTTACCCGCTCGTGATGCTTGCTTACGTTTGGCTTACATTTGGTCATGACTTTGTAAAGTCGCAGGTGAGAAACGCATCTATTTCGCCTGACTGTTGAATCTCCACAAGGGATGGCCGCACTTCTCGCACAACGGACACACCTCGCTCCCCCGGCGCCACCAGCGCGTCGCTTGCATCAATCGTCCGAGAGCTATGAATTTACCATGGTACCTTGTAAATATTTGCAAGGTACCTTGACATCTCCCGCGACGCTCGTAGGCTAGTGCACTAAGCAAGGAGAGGAGTCACCACTTGGAAGAGATCAACACCGGCGCGACGTGGCCGGAGGACTGGCCCACGTCGCGCCGCATCCTTCAGGACCTGGGGTGCCTTGGCGGCTACCTGTACCACCATCGCGGTGGGCGCAGCGGCAAGGATCATGTGGTCACGCGCCTCGCCCGCCATGGCGGGCACATGACGCAGCGCGAGCTGCAGACTTCGTTCGACATCCGCTCGGGGTCGATGTCCGATGTGCTCGCGAAGGTCGAGGCGGCGGCGAGGGCGGCTGGCTAGACGTCCGCGAGCCAGGCGTGCACCTCGGCGACGAGGTCCTCCCACCCGGGTTCGCCGATGATCCAGTGCCCGCGCCCGTCGTACAGCCTGGCCTCGACGCCGTAGTGGCGCGCCGTCTTCCGGACCAGCCCGGCTGACACGATCCGGTCCTCGGTGCCGCCGATGACCAGGACTGGCGCCGTCACGCGGGTCGCGT
>NZ_JBJEHW010000106.1:0-2986 GCF_051876455.1 Parafannyhessea sp. | reverse complement strand
GCAACACATTCATTGATTTATCTTTCAACCCATGCCTCGCCCACTCCCCCGCCCACCGCACGCCGCCGCAATTCGACCGTCTCCCCAGGCGAGAAGAACGCCATCCCCACCCCTCCTACAATCAAACTTGCAACGGCGACGTGTCGCGGGACCGCGGCGTCACAACGCCCGACGCCAGCCCCGCCCACCCGCCAGCAACCAGACGCGGGGAGGAAACCATGGCAGAGGACCAGTTCATTGCCTCGTTTGACGGGACAAAGCTCTTCTACAACCCGGAGGTGACGCCGGACGACAAGGCCGTCTGCGTCATCGTCCACGGCCTGTGCGAGCACCAGGGCCGCTACGACTACCTGGCCAAGCGCCTGCACGAGGCGGGCATCGGCACGTATCGCTTCGACCACCGCGGCCACGGCAAGAGCGAGGGCGAGTGCGCCTACTACTCCCGCTGGGACGAGATCCTGGACGACACCAACGTCGTGGTGGACCGCGCCATAGCGGAGAACCCCGACCGTCCCGTGTTCATGTTCGGCCACAGCATGGGCGGCTACTGCGTCGCGCTCTACGGCGCAAAGTTCCCCGGCAAGAAGCTGCGCGGCATCATCTGCAACGGTGGCCTCACGGAGGACAAGGCCGGCATGTTCGCGAGCACGCCCGAGGGCGTCGACCCGCACACGCAGCTCCCCAACGAGCTCGGCGACGGCGTCTGCAGCGTCAAGGAGGTCCGCGACTGGTACGCCAAGGACCCGCTCAACCGCAAGACCTTCGCGATCGGCCTGGTATACGCCCTCAAGGACGGCATCGCGTGGTTCTCGCACAACAAGGACAAGTTCGCCTACCCCACGCTGCTCACCCACGGCGAGAAGGACGGGCTCATCTCGTACGAGGACACGATCGACATGTTCGCCGCCATCTCCAGCAAGGACAAGCAGATGAAGATCTACGGCAACTGCTTCCACGAGGTCGTGAACGAGTGGTGCCGCGACGAGGTGATCGACGACTACATCGCCTGGATGAGTCACCGCATCTAACGCCATCCGCGGCGCCCACAGATTGCCCCCTCGATGTCACGGCGCGCCCACCGCGTGCCGTGACATTTGTCATCACCTGGCGCCTGAACGCACGCTCGGCTTACAAATGGGTAGAATGTGACCATTCGAAACATTGCGATTAGCGGGGAGGACTTCATGCTCAAACAACGGCACGGCTTCGTGCGCGGGGCCCTTGCGGTCACGTGTGCTCTTGCGATGGGACTCGGCCTCGTCGCATGCGGAACGGTCGACGGCAAGGCGGCGGACGCGACGGAGGTCAGCTCCTCGTCGCAGAAGAAGGAGACCAAGGACACCAGCTCGGACACCATGAAGGTGACCATCCCCAAGTACTTCTTCAACGGCAGCGCCTACTCCAACAAGACCACCAAGCAGATCAAGAAGCAGCTCGAGTCCACCATCGGCTCCAAGGCCGTCAAGAACAAGGACGGCAGCTGGACCGTCACCATGACCAAGAAGCAGTACAAGTCCTTCTCGACCAAGCTGCGCAAGAGCGTCAAGACCACGATTGACGCCATGGCAAACTCCAAGAGCTTCCCCAACATCCAGAAGGTCGAGTACAGCAAGAACTTCTCCAAGGCCACGATCACGCTCAAGACCGACAAGCTCGAGATGTCCGACATGTACGACGCCATCGCCGTCGGCCTGCCCGCGTGCGCCTACCAGCAGGCGGCCGGCAAGACCGTCAAGTGCACCGTCACCGTGGTCAACAAGGACGGCAAGAAGCTCGACACCACCGTCGTGCCGGACGACGTGAGCAAGTCCAAGGCCAAGTCCAAGACGGACACGGTCACGAGCCTGCTCAACAGCCTCACGGCCGACGGCATCACGATCGACAGTCAGAACCTGCCCAACATCGACTTCAGCGACGTCTCCTCGTCTGACATCGAGAACGCGCGCCAGACGGCGAGCGACGCCCTCTCGCAGGTCGTGTCGTCCCTCTCCCAGTAGGCACGCAGCCAGACACGCAGCCGCCACACCATCGCATCGCCCACGCGGGCGAGAAGAACGAGCCACCGACGCCCCCTCCGCAAGCCAACTGCGGAGGGGGCGTCTGGTTCAAAGTCCCTATGTCCCGAGCCGACGCGCCGCCGGACCCGGACCCCGCCTACTGCAGGCCGGGGATGTGCGGGATGGTGTCGAAGCCCGCCTGGAGCTCCTCGTCCGTGGGGATGTGGTCCTCGAGCTCGCCCTTGTTGTACTTGTCGTAGGCAACCATGTCGAAGTAGCCCGTGCCCGTGAGTCCAAACAGGATCGTCTTGGCCTCGCCCGTCTCGCGGCACTTCTCCGCCTCGCGGATCGCCTGAAGGATGGCGTGGGAGCTCTCGGGCGCCGGCAGGATGGTCTCGAGCTTGGCAAACTGCTCGGCCGCGCCAAACACGTCGGTCTGCTTGACGGCGACGGCCTCCATGTAGCCGTCGTGCTTGAGCTTGGACACGATGGGGCTCATGCCGTGGTAGCGCAGGCCGCCGGCGTGGTCCGGGCTCGGGATGAAGCCGTTGCCCAGCGTGTACATCTTGCAGAGCGGGCAGGTCTGGCCGGTGTCGGCGTAGTCGTACGCGTACACGCCGCGCGTGAGCGAGGGGCAGCTCGCGGGCTCCACGCCGATGAAGCGCGTGTCGGGGTGCGTGCCGTTGAGCTTGTCGCGCATGAACGGCGCGATGAGTCCGCCAAAGTTGGAGCCGCCGCCGCAGCAGCCGATCACGATGTCGGGGTACTCGCCCAGCTCGCGCAGCGCCTCGTAGGACTCGAGCCCGATGATCGACTGGTGCAGGACCACCTGGTTGAGGACGCTGCCCAGCTGGTAGCGGCCCTTGTTCTGGGGCACGTTGAGCGCGCGCTCCACGGCCTCGCTGATGGCCGTGCCAAGCGAGCCGGTGCACTCGGGGTCGGCTGCCAGGATCTTGCGTCCGGCGACGGTGGTGTCGGAGGGCGACGGC
>NZ_JBJEHW010000105.1:0-2993 GCF_051876455.1 Parafannyhessea sp. | reverse complement strand
GGACGGGTACGAGAAGATCAGGGCCGAGGTCATCGGCTACCTCTCCGAGCGCCGCATCTTCATGGTCCACGCGCTGGCGGGCGCCGACAGGCGCTACTCCCGGAAGGTGCTCGGCCTCTGCGAGCTGGCGAGCCAGGCGCTCTTCATGAGGCAGATGCTCGTGCGCCCGACCGAGGAGGAGTTGAAGAACTTCGGCGATGCCGACTTCGTGGTCATGGCGGCGCCCATGCTCAAGCTCGACCCCAAGGAGTTCGGCACCAACTCCGAAGCCGCCGTCCTTCTCAACTTCCAGAAGCACGAGATTCTGGTCGTGGGCACGCAGTACAGCGGCGAGATCAAGAAGTCTATCTTCTCGATGATGAACTACCTGCTCCCCGTCGAGAACAACGTGCTGAGCATGCACTGCTCCTGCAACATGAACCCGCGCTCGCACGGCACGACCGTGTTCTTTGGCCTGTCCGGCACCGGCAAGACCACGCTCTCCGCGGCCGAGGACCGTCTGCTCATCGGTGACGACGAACACGGCTGGTCGACTGACTCGGTGTTCAACATCGAGGGTGGCTGCTACGCCAAGACCATCAACATCACGCCCGAGACCGAGCCGCAGATCTACAACGCGATTCGCTTTGGCTCGCTGTGCGAGAACGTCGTGATCGACCCGAAGACCCGCAAGCCGGACTACTTCGACACGACGTACACGCAGAACGGCCGCGTCGCCTACCCCGTGGAGTACATCGACAACGCCGTCGTCAAGGGCGTCGCGAAGCGCACACCGGATGTCGTCATCTTCCTGACCTGCGACGCCTTTGGCGTGCTGCCCCCGATCTCCAAGCTCGACCAGAACTCCGCCATGTACCACTTCATGACGGGCTTTACGTCTAAGGTGGCCGGCACGGAGCGCGGCATCAAGGAGCCCACGCCCACGTTCTCCTCGCTCTTTGGAGAGCCGTTCATGCCGCTCGACCCCATGGTGTACGCCAAGATGCTCGGCGAGCGCATCAACCACAGCGGTACTCGCGTCTACCTTGTCAACACCGGCTGGAGCGGCGGCCCCTACGGCGTCGGCAGCCGCATCAAGCTCAAGTACACGCGCAAGATGGTCGAGGCCGCGCAGTCCGGCATCATCGACGAGGGCGACTTCGTGCACGACGAGCGCTTCAACGTCGACGTCCCGACCGAGTGCCCCGGCGTGCCGTCCGAGCTCCTCGACCCCAAGTCGACGTGGGCAGACCCCGAGAAGTACGACGAGACCGCAGAGAAGCTCGCCCGCATGTTCGAGGACAACGCCGAGAAGCGCCTCACGTCCATGACCGACGAGGTCCGCGCGGCTGGTCCGCATCACCTTGGGTAGGGTTGGTTAGGACAATACGTAACGCTTCCCGCAATTTGCCGCCAATAACGACGATTTGACCGATGGGGCGGTGGCGGCGGGAATACCAAAACTTACGATGGCAAGGGGTGCCGTTTGGTGCCCCTTGTCTTTTTTGTCGCGGGTGCGCCCATGGGGGTGGCGTTTCTCGCACCTTGCCTTGATAGGGGGAACTATGGCAAGAATGCACGTGATGGAAAGGAGCGAGGCCCAGCAGATCATGGACGAGCTCCATGACGCGGTGGGGCGCCGCCTGGCGGTGAGCTCGCTCGCGCCCTGCCCGGTCGAGTTCACCATGGCCTTCGTGGACATGTGCTCGACCCAGAGCTGCGGTAAGTGCACGCCATGCCGCGTGGGACTCAGGATGCTGAGGCACATGCTCTCGGACGTGCTCACCGGCAGGGCCACGATGCGGACGCTGGACGACATCGAGCGTCTTGCGCGGAGCATCTACCTGTCAGCTGACTGCGCGATCGGCTACGAGGCGGGCGCGATGGCGCTCAAGGCGATCCTGGGCTTCCACGACGACTTCGTGCACCACGTCGAGCACCACGCATGTGGCTTCTCGCAGTCCAAGCTCGTACCGTGCGTGTCGGGCTGCCCAGCGGGGGTGGACATCCCTGGGTACATCGCGCTCGTGAAGGCGGGCCGCAACACGGACGCCGTGCGCCTCATCAGGAAGGACAACCCGCTTCCGCTGGTGTGCGGCCTCGTGTGCGAGCATCCGTGCGAGATGAACTGCCGCCGCGGGATGGTTGACGACCCCATGAACATCCGTGCGATCAAGCGCTACGCGTGCGAGCACATGGAGAGCGATTACCGGCCATGGATTGCGGCGGATACCGGCAAGCGCGTCGCAGTCGTGGGCGGCGGCCCCGCGGGCCTCAGCTGCGCGTACTACCTCTCGATAATGGGACACCACGTCACGATCTTCGAACAGCGCAAGCACCTTGGCGGCATGCTGCGCTACGGCATCCCCGCGTACCGCCTGCCACGCGAGAGGCTCGAGCAGGAGATCAAGTGGATCCTGGACTGCGGCATCGACGTCAGGTACGAGACCCGCGTGGAGGACGTGGACGAGCTGCGCGAGAAGTACGATGCCGTCTACCTTGCGATCGGCGCGCACGCTGACAGGAAGCTCGGGCTCCCGGGCGAGGACGCCACGGGCGTGGAGTCCGCCGTGCAGATGCTTCGCGCCGTTGGCGACGACGAGCTGCCCGACTACCGCGGCCAGCGCGTATGCGTGATTGGCGGCGGCAACGTGGCCATGGACGTCGCGCGCACGAGCGTGCGCTGCGGCGCGGAGAAGGTCACCATCGTGTACCGCAGGCGCGTGGCGGACATGACGGCCCAGGACGAGGAGATTGCGGGCGCCCAAGCGGAGGGCTGCGAGCTCCTGGAGCTCAACGCGCCGCTGAGGATCGAGGCGGACGACGCCGGCAGGGTCACGGGGCTCGTGGTGCAGCCCCAGATCATCGGCGAGGTGAAGAGGGGCCGTCCTTCTCCCCGCGCGGCGGACAAGTCCGAGGTCACCATCCCGTGCGAGCGCGTGATGGTGGCAATCGGCCAGGCGATCGACTCCAAGCCGTTCGAGCGCTTTGGCGTGCAGACGAAGTGGGGCAGG
>NZ_JBJEHW010000104.1:0-14481 GCF_051876455.1 Parafannyhessea sp. | reverse complement strand
GTCCAGCGCCACCGTCACGCATGTCTCGGACGGCGAGGTCAAGGCCACGGCCGACAGGCTCTTAATCGTCAACGAGCTGGGGGAGGACGTCACTGACAAGCTCAACATCACCTATGTGGATGGCACGATCTCGATAGTCCCGCGCCGGCTTGCCGTCTTCACCTCTAGCGGAACCAAGATCTATGACGGAACGCCGCTCGCGGCTGTCAAGGGTGCCAAGCTTGAGGGCCTGGTCCCGGGAGAGACTGCCAAGCTCGTCGCCACGGGGTCCCAGACCGATGCTGGCTCCAGCTCCAACACGTACCAAATCCAGTGGGGTACGGCGAATGCTGACGACTACCAGGTATCCGAATCGCTCGGCACGCTCACGGTCACTGCATCTGGCAGTGACAATGCCGTCAAGGACAGCCAGACGGCGAGTACCATCGCCTCCAACGGCAGCTCGGCCGCTCGTGGCGCCGCGCAGGCGGGTGGTACTCCTAACACCGGCGACAATACCGCAGTCATGGCGATTGCGGGGATTGCTGTCGCAGGCGCCGCTCTGATTGCTCTTGCGCTCCGTCTGCGTCTCAAGAAGAGCAAGCGATAAGAGCTTCGACACGCTGGCTCGCACGAGCCTGTAAGTCACGGGTGCCCGGAAGCTGTTCCGGGCACCCGTTCTTTCGTGGGCGCGGCACCGTGTTGCAGGTGTAGGGAAGCAACCTACATTCGCAACATGAGGCATTCGAAAAACAGTGAGAAGATATTCGAGTTCTCTGAGTCAGAGGGCATCTTCACTACGGTCCCGGCAGTTCGTGTGGGCATCCCACGTGACGAGGTGACGTTCGAGCTGGGTCTCCTGCTGTACGCTCGTCCTTCGCCTTCCTGACCACGGTGTTTGACAACTGACTCTAACGCGCCATGATGGAACCAGACAAAAACCCTCCTGGTTTTGCGGGGCGGGGTCGTGACGAGCGGTCCTGCCCTATTTTTCTTCTCGGGCCCCTTGGCGTTTCAGACCATGCAAACGGACTTGGCTCAAGGGCATTCGCTACCCGGCGGTATCGCTCAACCCAAAGAGAGTTGCTGCTCCTATATCGCTCAGGGAGCACCGTGGCGCCCATCCCTTAGGCCTTGGAGCAAGAAACAAGGTAGAGGCAACTCTGACCTTCCCGAGGGGAAGGACACAGACAGGGGCACGGTCATCTGGGATGCCAGGAAGAGTGACGCTAGGATTGGTAAGCCCGCAGCAAGTGATGAGTTCACCCAGTACGCCCGCCATCTTATGAAGAGGCTCCGCGATGAGTTTACGGAGAGCGGCGTGCTCCCGAAGAGCGGCCAGGTAGCCTGGTACTAGCTGCGTTGCGATAGACCACGGTGCGTATCCCTGAGGATCGATGGCTTGGACTATCGCATAGCATGGCCTCTCGCTGCGCAACGGCAAGCCGATTTTGCTGGCCAACGCGGACAAACACCTGAAAGGCATTGCTATCGCGTGTTCCAAGGTGCCGGTCTTCGGCATGGCAGTAGTATCGTTCGCGCACTCTAAAATTGACACATGGCGCCCTTTAGAAAGCCTGGCTGCATGGGATGCGCGCGGCAAAAATTAGGCGGAGGTGCTCGCGCGTCCCCGCCACATAAAACCCAATCGGGTTTTGCGATCTATATTCACAATACCCATTCAGAACCAGCGGTCAACCAGCTCGGCGAGGGATTCATGGCAGTCTACGCGGCGTCGTCAATGGATGTGAAGCGCGGCGTGTCGGCAATCCACTTCCATCGGCTCCTCTGCCGCACGTCGGCCCCTACCGCACCTGCCAGGGAAGTACTGGATCGTCACGTTGCCCTCGCGCACCTCAAGGTGCTCCCACAGAAGTCCCCCGCCATTCGGTGCACTCCGCTGACCCTTCCCGCGAGGATGTAGCGGCAGGTGCGGGCGACCTGAGCCGGCATGCCCCTTCCCATGGGCAGGACGTTCCTCTCGACTCCCTAGGCAACATGCCCAAAGTAGTGCCTGTCGTAGCGAGTCCCCAAGGCGCTCGGTCTTCTCCGCCGTCGCAATCGTGGCCGAGAGGGTGTTTTTACAGGGTCGGCGTTGTCCTCCAGGGAGAGCAGAATCGTGTGCCAGCATGCGTCGCCGGAGAACAGTATCCTCTCGCGAACATCCAGAAAGCTGATGCCACCTGCTGTGTGCCCCGGCGTCTCGTAGACCAAGACGTCGCGGTCTCCCAGCCGGATGACGTCTCCCTCGCGGAGGGGCCTCAGGGATGGGGGAGTGGCAAACTCCCGAAGGTCTTCGTCGGTCAGGCGGTAGAGCCCGTCGCACACGCCCATCATCGTGTGGAGGCACTCCCTCCTCGCGCTTATGGATACGGCGAGCGCCTTGTCCCAGTCTGCTGGGTGCATGGCAACCTCGTCGAAGAAGCCCATGCTGCTCGCATGGTCAAAGTGCCCGTGCGTGATGGCTGCCTCCCTACGCGGAGGTGAGCTTGAGGCCAATCACGCAGGCAACCAGCCCACAGACAAAGACGACCTGCAGCGGCGTGGCGCCCTCCCCGCCGACGATGGCGGAATAGGCAAAGGTCAGCGTCGCCCCGATGCCAACCCACACCGAGTACGCCACGCCTAGGGGAATGTCCCTCACGGCGTGCGAGAGCCCCAACATGCTCAGGGCCATGGCGACAAAGAAGACGATTGTGGGGATGGGGCGCGAAAACCCCGTGGACTTGTCGAGGGCGGCAGCCCACACGCACTCGAGGATGCCGGAACCAACGAGAATTGCCCAAGACATGGTGAAACCTCCTGACGAGAGGAAAGCGGATGTACTGCCGTCTTTTCCTTCCTGGTACGGCAGTGCTCGTCAGGATCCGTGGTCATCGGATGCGGGCATTCTACCATGGCTTGTCGGTTGCGGAGGTGTGGGTTGTTGGTCTGGCCTAAGGTTCCGAGAGATGCCTACATGGTAACTGGATCGAGGAGTCCGGCCTCGTTGTCTCTCAGGTGGCGGACTTCAAGAACGGCCGCGTCACGGCATTCATGACCTGGCCGGGCAAGGACGCGCGTGGGGGGCCGAGTAGAGCTCCTGTACAAGGGGACGCTGACCGTGCTTGAGAGCTGACGGCAGAGCATGGCGCACGTAGGCACAAGGATAACTCAACCACGGTGGTGTCTGGGGTGGCAGGACTAGTTTGCGATTACTGCCTGAATGCGAGCGTAACTATAGATATCTCTCGCAAAACTCAGTCGCCGTGACAATTTCTACGTCTTCAAATTTGCCCAGCGTAAACAGGTCTTTATCCCCGCTTACAATATGGATGGCATGGGCGTCTATCGCACAGCCAAGGAACTTGTCATCGTCTGGGTCGCGACAAATCTCGACCTTCCTCTGAGGTTTGACGAAGGAAAGCTGTGCTTCGAATGGCGCGAGAATATCTCTGCGAAGGTGCCCTTGCTTTCGCGAGATCATCTCTTCAATGACTTCTTGGTATTCGTCCACAATCTCTGGTGTAGCAAAGGCGGCTATTCTTCCGTCCACAACGGCTTCGAGTATCTCACGAGGCTTCCCGCCAAAGAACGTGCCGGAGATTACAACATTGGTGTCGATGACGACCCTCATGAGCGTTTCCTCGCACGCACAGCTGTGATGGCATCATTGACGTCCGACTCTCGATAGCCGACGGACTTAGCCCAAGCCTGGGCCTCGTCAAGATGAGATTTGAAGTCCTCTTCCTTCGGCATTTCGATTTTCTTAAGCATGATTACATCTCCAGCGGTGTAGACGGCAAGGTGGTCTCCGCTCTTAATTGAGAGGTTCTTGCGCAGTTTCGCAGGGAGCACGACCTGACCCTTAGATGATACGGTGAGGACTTCTGAGCTCATGACTACCTCCCATGTAAGAATTGCTTACGTTCATTCTACCCCATGTGACAAAGAGGATTATCCGGGACCACAACGGTCTTCCTCAGAAGATTGCAATCGGCCATACCTGACCGTGCCTGTGATACCAAGCTAAAGCGGCTTCATACGTGCGGCTAACCCCAACAGCTCGTCGCTTCTAGCGACAATTGCTGGCTAATTTATGTCGCGTCTCAATCGTATATTCGGGCCATCCGTTGGCGATAGAAAGGCGGGCGGTCATGGGTGGCAAGAAGAAGCCCCGAACACGGTTTACCTGCTGGAACTGCGGAAAAAGCGGTGCCTCTCAAGTTCAGTGGGCAGGCATGTCCCAGCTGCGGTGCGCCGCTGACGGCGCGAGCGTACGACGCGCGCGCACGAGAGCTTGCCACGCAGCGGCATAAAGTCGAGCGCGAGCTCGACGGGCTCAGGGTTCAGCTTGATAAGGAAACCAAGAAAAACGATCGGTGGGGAATCATCAAGAAGCTCCCGTTCTTGCCGTCGCGTCGCACCATCTCGGAGCTCACGCCTCAAATCCAGGGGCTCAAGGAGAAAATCGCAAAGCTCGCTCGCAAGGCTCGTTTTGGTCCGGATCGCTATTACGCGAGCGAGTGGTTCCGACAGTCGCGTTGCTTTCTGCTGGACGATACGCCCGATCCGCGCGTCAAGTCAGGCAACCCCTTCAAGACTGCCTGCTACGACCAAAACGGCACCTTCTATATAGTTCCAGATGGAAGCAACACCTGGAAGCGCGGCGCGTACGGAGAGTACGTCGTGTTCAGCCTCCTCGACGATGCGATTGCGGCGGGTGCGTTTGGCCATGCGCGCCTCTTGTGGCATCTCTACATTCCCGCGAGGCAACGACTGCGGGCCAGCCAGGTGAATGGTCTCGAATGCACAGACGAGTTAGACATTGTGCTTCTCACAAACCGCGGGTTGTACTCGATAGAGGTCAAGAGCCTGCACAGTTCGATAGTGGTACAGCTTGACAACTACCGCGAGGCCTATTGCGTCATCGCCACTCCCGTCATTACGGATGGGCAGCACCAAGCTGAGAAGAGCGTAGTCGACAAGGGGGTCGACCAGAACGCTGCTCACGTGAGGTCGCTGAGAGAGGAGCTGTTGGGTATCGTGCCATCGCAGTGCATCTTCAACGTGACAACGTATGCGAACCACTGTGGCTTTGAGATGCAGGTACCCCAAGGGCTTCAATGCGCCTACATTGCTTCGACGGCCGATTGCCCGGAGAACATAGTCAAAGTCATTCGCGGCATTGAGCAGAAAGAGAAAGCCGTCTGGATTGATTCCCAGGTAGACAAGCTTGCCGACCGGCTGAGCGTTGACTATGGCGACCCCGATGGCTCCAAGCGTACGGAACACGCAAAGACGTTGGCCGCAGCTCGTGTGACTCCTGCCAATCTGCCCCAGCACCGTAAGAAACGTGTGGACAAGCCCCAATAGCCCAAGACGAAGTCGCATTCAAAGTACCAGAGTCGCAGATCCCGGTTCATGGAGGAAGACGTCCGGGCTTACCTCAAAGGAGGGTTCGACGACTAGCGAGCAGATATGGGGCACGAATGAATGAGACAAAGGGACAGTCCCTTTGTCTCATTCAGAGCGCTGCCGCATCCAGGTTCGAGATGCCCTGGGCAAATCCAGGCTCCATTGCCTTGATTGACGCGTCCGAGATGCCCTGCTGCCTGGCGACCACCTGCCAGCCCCGTAGCACCGTCGCCAGCCTGCGGGCGTAGCCCCTCGCCTCGTCTCCGCCCACGCGGAAGTAGTCCGAAACCTCGATGGCGATTCGCGCGTCGGCCTCGGGCCTCCCAAAGTCCAGTGCGGTAGCGAGGTACTTCTCGCCCCCACCCCTAGTTGGGTTCACGTCGAACGCCGGCGAGAGTGTCCACCCGTTTGCCTCGTGCAGGAAGCCGTAGTTGCGAAGGTGATTGTCCGTGTTTCCCACGGCGCACGAGAAGATCGCGCGGCGCCAGAGCTCGGGCAGGTCGCGCTCAGGGTCGCTGCCGCACTCCTCGACGAACTCGGCGAGCTCCAGGTACGTGTACGCGCCACCGTCGCTTCCCTGGACCGCCGAGAGGCCGCTGATGTAGGGGATCCTTTTGGACCCGTCTCGGTCGAACCTCTCCATGAGGAGCACGGAGCGGCCCCCTATGCGGAGCAGGCGCGACCTTGGGACCGAGATGCCCGCCCGCCCCATCAGGGTGAGCATGGCCTGCTCCCAGGCCTCCGAGTCCGCAAAAGCGTCTTCGGTGGACTTTGGGAACTTCGCTATGCAGAGCGTGCCGCCCTCCGTCCTCACCGACGCCTTTGGGCGTGCGCCACCCAGGCTCGATCCCGCGTCAATCAGTTCGCGCACATCGGCGTCGAGGTCGGAGGAAGCCAGGTCGGAGGCGTCGAGAAGCATCGGTATGTCAACCTCCCGGGGGACGCCGGTCTCCGGCCTCGCAACCGCAGTGCCGTCTGCGTCCCATATGCGTAGGGCGCCCTGGCGCGTCTCGTCGCTTGCCCCCGCGAGGAAGTCCGCCTCGAAGAGGGTGCGCTCCGTGCGCTCGTCCCGCCGTGCGGAGAGGCGTTCGGAGCGCAGAAGTAGGTTCCTGCCCCAGCGGTCAGGCATGGCGTCCTCGAACGCGCGGAGCGACTTGAGGCCCGCGGAATGGAAGGTGCCCGCCCCAAGGGGCATGTCCGGGGAGAGCGAGAAGGCCCTCGGGTCCAGGAGGTAGCTGGCGTCGTAGGAGAAGGTCGCGGTCTCTACGCCATGCCGCACGCTCTGGAAGAGGGTGCCGCACGAAAGGTCCTGTCCGTCTATCTGTACAGTGACGCGGTAGTTCATGGCTTCCTGATCCTTAGTGGCGTGTCCTCCTCGGCGCGTGCGCGGCCGATGCCTGTGTTCAGCGGGTTGGTCGCCTCGACCACGCAGTCGAGCAGGCCAAGCGCGCGAGCGACGCGAAGGAAGTTCTCGAGCGAGCCGGACCCCGTGTTCAGCATCTTGCTTACGGTTGGGGCGGAGAGGTTCGTCCTGTTCGCAAGCAGCTCGACGCTGATGCGCTGCTGGCGCCTGGCAAGGCTGAGGTTGTCGGCGACCTGGCGCATGGCGTGTGCGACCGGTATTGGCGTTCTTCCAGCCATGATGCTCCTAAAAGAAAGAAACATTAACGTTAATCCCAATTATAGTGGCAAATCTTTATGCAATGCAAAGAATATGGGCCGTGGTTCTCGCATCTCGTACCCCGCAGACAGAGAGCTAGATATGCTGAGTGCCCCTGTCGATAGGTGACCACGCGAGGCGCAGCATGATGGTTTTGACCCCGTCACTGTCTCTCTGGTCATGGACAACGTTGTTTGGGTCACACATTGATATCTTAAAGCGCCCTTGGGCCTATGGTCGGAACTGGCTATGTAGGCCATTTCAAACTTAGGTATGGAGCGTGGTCCCATGGAGAGCAACGAGAGGCATGTCCGTCCGGGCGCGAGGGGAAGGGGAGCCGTGTGGGCGTCGCTCGCGCTCGCGGCCGGGCTCGCGGCGGCGCCCGGCGTGGCGCTCGCCGACGAGGCCGGCGCGCAGGGCGCGGCGGCTGCGGACCAGGCGCAGGCTGCTGCGACGGCGACAACGACGGCGACCAGCCAGCAGCAGGGCGTGGTTGCGGCCAGCCAGACGCAGACGGCTACCCCTGACGCGAGCGAGAAGGGCGGAGCCTCCGACCAGGCGACCGCCGACGGCTCGTCCCAGCAGCAGGCGACGGCTGACGCGACGCAGGAGCAGCAGGCGCCCGCGGCGTCGTCCGACAGGGGCACCTACGAGCAGGCCGGGCTCCACTCCCTCACCGTCACCTACGTGGACGCCGACGGCAGCCAGATCGCCCCGGCGCACCGCGAGGCGCTCGCGGACGGCGAGTCCTACGCCGTCGAGAGCCCCGCCGTGGGCGGCTACGAGCTCGCCGACGCGTCGCAGGCCACGGTGTCGGGCACGGTGGCGAAGGGCTCGGGCGACGTGTCGGTCACTGTGAGGTACCGCTCCACCCTCGTCACCTACACCGTGGTCCACGAGCGCCAGGTCGGCCCCAGGTCGAGCGAGTACCGCGTCTCCGAGACCGAGACGCTCACGGCGCCCTCGGGGACGAGGGTCACCGCCGCCCCCAGGTCCTACGACAACTACACCTGCGCCACGGGCGCCGAGGGCCGCACCGCCGAGGTCACCCCGGACGGCAGGGCGACCATCGTCATAAGGTACGACGTGGTCGTCCCCACCTACGGCGTCTACTTCTCCACCAACGGCACCTACGTCGCGCCGCAGACGGGCAGGACGGGCGACGCCGTCGCCAGGCCGGCAGACCCCACGCGCGCGGGCTACGCGTTCGCCGGCTGGGACACCGACGGCGACGGGGCGGCCGACGCCCTGCCCACCGCGATCCCGGACCACGACGTGACCGCCACCGCCCTCTGGGCCCCCGCGCAGGCCACCTACCTGGTGAAGTACTGGGGCGAGGACGAGGGGGACGACTCCTCCACGTACAAGTACCACCTGCTCAGGACCGACACCCTTACCGGCAAGACGGACTCCGCGGTCCCTACCGCCATCAAGCTCGACACCTCCAAGGGCGCGACGTACCAGTGGTACCAGTACGCCCGCGAGGACCAGGGCGTCAGGGTCGCCGGCGACGGCACCACCGTGCTCAACGTCTACTACGACTGGAAGAAGGTCAAGGTCTACTTCAGGTCGCAGCTGGATGGAATCGGCGACTATTCGAAGCTGCCTGATGTCATCGAACCGATGGAGGTTAAGGTCTACGGCTCCGTCGAGCTCCCAAGCGAAAAGGCCCTGGAGGTCTATAGGGCTAACGGAGGCAAGAGAAGGAGCTTCGACGATTGGAGGGAGTTGCCCTCCTGGACGAACGTCACTTGGTCCGAGACGAGGATTGATCCAAAAAACATATCATGGCGTGCGGACAGAAGCCTTGAGTTCTATTTTCGTGCGGAGTTCACTGACTCGCAGATGTACTCCAATTTCGAGACGTCGGTCTATCAGAATGTGGATGGAAAGACCTATCCGGAGCCACGCTTTGCCAAGTCGACAAATCATGATGCGCACCCCTCGTATTACGTGGAGTACGAGGAGGGCGGGTTTAGATTGTCCGCATGGCGCACCTCAACGAACCACTGGGATGGCAAGAACCAGGATGACATCTCCTGGAATGAATGGCATGTCATCACTCCAAGCGATGTCAGAAATGGCTATGTAGAGACGCCGTCGCTTTATGTCCCCAAGGCTAACGTCTTCGAGTTCAAGTACGACCGCATCCCCTACGACGTCACGTACTACTCGGAGGGCAAGGTCGTCGAGACGAGGACCCAGCTCTACGGCACCAAGATAGACGTCTCCGCGGCGGCCGCGCCCGAGGCCCCCGAGGGCATGGTCTTCGCCGGCTGGTACACTGCCTCTGACTTCTCCGGCGACCCCGTGACGTCGCTCACCATGCCCGAGGGCGGCGTGCACCTCTACGCGCGCTGGAAGCGCCCGGACGTGCACGTGACGTTCGACGCCGCGGGCGGCTCGGCGGTCGCGGCCGAGACCGTGGCGTGGGGCGGCAAGGCGACGCGCCCCTCCGACCCCGTGCGCGAGGGCTACGAGTTCGGCGGCTGGTACTACCAGGGGACGGGCTCCTCGACCCCGGCTCCCTTCCCGTTCGACCTGGCGCTGCAGGCCGACGCGCGCCTGGTGGCCGCGTGGAGGTCGACCAACACGCCCACGACCTACACGGTGCGCCACGTGCTCGCAGACGGCACCGTGCTCTTCGAGGAGACCCTGCCCGGCACGGTGGGCCAGACCGTGAGCGCGCTCGCGCTGGCGAAGGGCGACGCCAGGAGGCTGGGCCACGCCTACGCGAGCGCATCGGGCGCGACGATCGACCTCGCCTCCGATGCCTCCCAGAACGTCATAACCTTCACGTACTCCGACGACGCGTCCCACGCCTACGTCGTCCACCTCTGGGACGAGGCGACGGGGCTCCCCGTCGCGGCGGACGTGAGCTTCGACTCCGTCGAGGCCCTGCTCGACTACCTGGCGCCCCAGGTGCCGGGATACCACGTCCTCTTCGGCGGCAAGGGCTACCTCAGCACCCGCGACGGCGGCCAGGAGCTCGCGTTCTGGTACGAGAGGGACCCCGAGCCGGCCGCGACGGCCGAGCCCTCCGCGCCCGCCAACCAGGCGTCGTACGAGCCGCGCCACATGGCGGCCGTGCCCTCCACGGGCGACGAAACGTCGCCTGCCGCGCCCGCCGCGGCCGGCGCCCTCGGGCTCGGGGTCGCGGCCCTCGGCGCGCTCCTGCGCAGGAGGCGCGAGGACTAGCTGACGTCCCGCAGGCACGCACCCAACGGCCCCGTCGGCGCGCACCCGCACCCGGCGGGGCCTTTCGTGAGACTAATGAGACAAAGGGACAGTCCCCTTGTCTCATTCTTCTTGGTATCGTAGGTTTGCCTGAGGCTGCAATTGCATTGCATAGGAGGCTCCCATGCTCGAGGCGGCGATATTCGATCTTGATGGTCTGATGTTCGACACCGAGCCAATCTGGGTCTCGGCATGGGACCCGGCGTTCAAAGGGCAGGGGCTGGAGCTCAAGCCTGGCCTTGTGCAGCGCTTCTTTGGCATGAGCCAGCCTCGCATAGAGGAACTTGTTGCCCAGGCATATGACAACGACCCTCGCGCAATCACGGCCGTTCGCGAACACGTGCGCATTGGCATAGAGGAGATGCTTGCGCACGGCGCTCCAAAGAAGCCCGGTCTCGATGAGCTTCTCGCACTGCTTGCCGAGAAGAACGTTCCCTGCGCGGTCGCCTCCGCGTCCCCTAGGACCCTTGTGGAGTCTCACCTTCGCAAGGGCGGGGTAGACACGTACTTCTCGGCTGTTATTGCTGGCGATGATGGCTTGCTGTCAAAGCCCGCGCCCGACGTGTTTCTTGAGGCGGCGCGTCGTCTCAATGCTGCGCCGGCGAGCTCGCTTGTGCTTGAGGACAGCCCCAATGGCATCCGCGCGGCTTCTGCCGGGGGCTTTCTCTCGGTAATGGTTCCAGACATGATTGCCCCTACGCCCGAGACGCGCAGCCTTGCGACGTGCGTCTGCAGCTCGTTGCTCGACGTCCGCGACCTTATTGCCAACGAGGAGCTTGGGTAAAAATTCTTGGCATGTTAGACCGCTTCTTTCTGGGTAGGCTCCCTGGTTGATGGCCAACGTGGGGAGATGTTCCAGATGACTGAGCTGAGACGGACGAATATGTCGGTGGCGGCAGCGTGGACGGCGGTTGCTCTCGCCATTGGCGGCGCACTCATGCTGTATCCGATTGGTGCGCCTGCTCTCAACTGCGCATTTGTCATCGTAAAGATCCTTATGGTCTCGGGTCTTCTCGTCTATATCTTCTCTGGCAAGCCAAGGGTGGGCTTTGTCCTCTGGGCTGTTGCCAGCGTGTTCGCTGTGGTCATGACAGCAATCAAGTGGGGCTCGGAAATGTCTCCCACCACATGGGACGTCTTTCTCTACCTTGGAAGCATGGTCGTTGACCTTGGCATGCCGGCGCTTGTTCATCACCTTTCGAAGAGCAAAGCCTAGCTGGGTTGCGGCTCACCAACATGTTTGTATGCAAGCGCTGAAGTTGGTTGCCCGTTAACCATTTGCGGCGCGCCTGTAGCCGCTCACGTAAAGCAAGAGAATAAATCGATTTATCAATCTTCCTACGGGTAGGGGTCTTAGTGTGTTTGGGCTCTACAACTGTTGGGAGGAAATCATGTTTGAAATCAAGGGTAAGACAGCGGTTGTGACTGGTGGCACCTCGGGCATTGGCCTGGCCACCGCAAAGGCCTTCCTCGAGAAGGGCGCGAAGGTTGTTATCGCCGGCCGTAACGAGGAGCATGGCGCCAAGGCACTTGAGGAACTCAAGGCGGTATCCCCTGATGTTGTCTTCCACAAGACCGATACCAGCGATCCTGCACAGGTCAAAGATCTCATCGACTTTGCTGTGAAGACATACGGCTCGGTCGACATCATGTACAACAACGCCGGCATCGCCAACTTCCTCCCCGTTGACCAGATGAGCGACGAGGACTTCAACAAGCTCATCTCCATCAACCTCACCGGCGTGTTCTACGGTATCAAGTACGCGGCGCTTCAGATGGAGAAGCAGGGCCACGGCGGTGCCATTGTGAGCACGTCCTCCATTGAGGGCACCATTGGCGATCCCAACCTGCCCTCCTACAACGCCGCCAAGGGTGGCGTGAACCTGCTCACCCAGTCCGCTGCTCTGGCGCTTGCCAAGTACAACATCCGCGTTAACACCGTGAACCCCGGTTACATCTACACCGGCATGATCAACGAGAAGACGATGGGCGAGGATGGCATGAAGCGACTCGTGTCCCTGCATCCGCTGGGACGCCTTGGCAAGGCCGAGGAGATTGCCCACGGCGTGGTGTTCCTCGTCGAGAATGAGTTCACCACCGGCACGCACCTCTACATCGACGGTGGCTACACCGCACAGTAAAGCGAAGCGGAAACCGATTAATTGCCCTCCGGCTCACATTGGCGCTGGAGGGCTTTTCTCGTGTCAGCAATCACAGAATGTTCGCGAAGGCGCATGCGGCAGCGTTGCGCTGATCGTAGGCAACGACCATGTCGCCGCCTGTGAGCTTGCAACCAACGAGCGGCACGCGGACAATCTCGTTGGGAACCTGCTCTTCAGGCAGTCCCACGTCGATGGCGCTCAGGCAGAGATACCTACCCGTGCACACGAGCAGGACCATCTCGGCATGCGTGCCCACGTAGGTCATGTCCCGTGCGTTGCATCCAACGGAGACCAGATAGCGGGCCATGGCGTGGTAGCTCCGCATATCGTTGCTGGTGAAGAGTGCCATACGCTGGCCCACTAGATTGGCCGGCGTGCAGGAGGTGCGACGCGCAAAGGGGTGGCAAGTGCCGGCCAACACGCAATAGCGCATGCGCCTAAAGACGCGCAAAGACGCGCACGCCCACCGCTTCCTGGGGGTGGGCGTTCTCCTCGAGCGTTATTGCCGCGTCTATCCTTCCGCGGCGAATCTCGTCGCAGGGGTCTGCCAGGCCAGATATCTCGGTGAATGAGAAGTCTGCCTCCGGGTGCTCCCGTGCCATGCGGGAGACCGCCGGGGCTAGGAGCGCGAGGGGAGTCGTGGGCAGGTATCCAACGCGCAGCGGTGTCGAGGTGCCTGTCCTAATGCCATCCATCTCGCGGATCGTCTCGTCTCGCAGTCGCAGCGCTTCCTCGCAGCGCGCGAGCAGCGCCTCTCCGGCCTTCGTTGGCATCACCACGCCGCCCCTTCGCTCCACGAGCCTGAGCCCCAGCTCGTCCTCCAGCCCGGCGATGCGCTTGCTGAGCGCCGACTGCGTGACAAACAGGCCCTCGGCGGCGCGAGTGTAGCTTCCCTGCCTGCAGAGAAAGACAAACGACTCCATCGACGAGAAGTCCATGTGGGTGTCCTTTCCGGTGGTAACCGTGATTTTCATCCCATATCTTATGGGAGTATTCCTTGCGGGAATGGCAAGAGTCATGCGAGCGCGACGTGTGGAATTGTCCTTCCGTCTTGTGCGGATAGCTTTGTGGGAAAAGCGTGACAGCGGTCGCGGGCTTGCGGCTGCCATGTTCGTAGATACCAACCCATCCACAGGACGGAGGTCCGCATGTTTGACATCAAGGGAAAGTCTGCCATCGTCACGGGCGGCACATCGGGCATTGGGCTTTCCACAGCGCAGGCGCTTCTCGCAAAGGGAGCGAAGGTCGTGGTGGCCGGACGCAATCCCCAGCGCGGCGAGAAGGCCGTGGAGGAGCTCTCCAAGACGTCGCCGGAGGTCGCGTTCTGCCAGACCGATACGTCTGACGAGAAGAGCGTGAAGGACCTTGTCGACTTTGCCGTCGAGCGGTTTGGCTCGCTCGATATCATGGTCAACAATGCCGGCACCGGCGCCATGGCGACGGTGGACGAGATGACGGGCGAGGATTGGCGCAAGGTCATAGACATCAACCTCACAGGCGTCTTCTACGGCATCAAGTACGCCGCCATCCAGATGAAGAAGCAGGGCCACGGCGGCGCCATTGTGAGCACGTCCTCCATCGAGGGCGCGGTTGGCGACCCGCTCATCCCCTCGTACTGCGCTGCGAAGGGCGGCGTGAACCTGCTCACCAAGTCCTCTGCGCTCGCGCTGGCAAAGGACGGCATCCGCGTGAGCACGGTGAACCCGGGCTACGTGGACACGCCCCTTGTGAGCGCCGAGCTCATTGGCCAGGAGCGTCACGACGCGCTTCTCGCCATGCATCCGCTTGGACGCTTCGCAAAGCCCGAGGAGATCGCGCATGCCGTGGTGTTCCTTGTCGAGAACGAATTTGTGACGGGCACGCAGCTCTACGTGGACGGCGGCTACACTGCCCAGTAGCGCCTTGGATATTCCTCCCACTGGCGGCCCCTTGGCATCAGCCTTGCCAAGGGGCCTTTTTCATGAGGTCCCTTCTGCCCTTCCACACAGAGGCACTTACTGACCACGCCCGAACGAATTCGTTACGCTCGTGCTCCTTGGCAACTTG
>NZ_JBJEHW010000103.1:0-3056 GCF_051876455.1 Parafannyhessea sp. | reverse complement strand
AGGAACAGATATGTAAAGTCCCCCATGCTGCCGACTTTAAGCCTCGTTTTGCGGGTAAGGTCTAAGTGTCCGTAAACGTCTAGGTCGAAGGGAAGGTGTAAGCATGTTGAGGATCAAGGACATGGACAAGCAGCAGAGGCGTGTGTTTGACGCTTGCTCGAACGGTTGGTTCATCAGTGGTGTGTACACCGCCATGTTCGATGACCACAGGCGCGACTTCGAGGCGGACAGCCTCAGGACGCTGTTTGGTGATGTTGACCGTTGGTATGGCTCCCACAGCCAGAACCACGGGGACTCGCACCTGCTGGTCAAGTGCGTCAAGGCAGCGTAGGATCGCCTGTTGCCCCGCGGGGCACGGGCGGCGGCTCTGCCGCCTGAGGCTGCGGTGGGCGAGAAGGACGCCCGCGTCGGCCCCAACCCATCCGGAAAATTAAATCTACTAAACGGGCAGTCGCCTTAAGGGCGGCTGTTCTTTTTTATGTTCGATTGGGTACCAAAAAGGTATGCGGCGCCGCCGACACGCGATCGGACGTGCGCCTTGGCACCAGGTCAAGGGGGTAGCATGGCAAAGCTCGACGGCGTTGGCGTTGCCTTCTGCGGGGGAGGCTTCAGGTCCTTTGCGGAGGTCGCGGTGGTTGAGGACATGGAGAAGAACGACGTGCACTGTGCCGCCGTCGCCGGCACGTCTATGGGCTCGCTCATGGCGGCGCTCACGGCATCCGGCATCGGCTCGGCCCGGATGGCCGAGCTTCTTGTGGAACTCGACAACCGCACCGTTCAGGAAGGCATCCTCAAGAACATGCCGCTCAAGTTCCTGAACGTGTTCTCAAACCACGGCATCGTGGACAGCCAGGTGATGGAGGGCATCGCGCGCGACATCCTGGGGGAGGCGGGCATCCGCACGTTTGCGGACTTCAACATGCCCGTGGCCGTGACGGCCGTGGACATCATGACCGGCGACCTCTGCGTGTTCACCAACGACGCAGACCTGTTTGCCGCTACGGACGGCAGTTGGAACGTGATCTGCGACCCGGCGCTGGACGCGGCCAAGTGCTGCTCGTGCTCCGCGTCGTACCCACTCGTGATATCGCCCACCAAGTACCTTGGGCATGCCTTTATGGACGGCGGCTGCCGCATGAACCTGCCCACGCCGCTGTTCGACCGCAGCATGGTGGACGCCGTGGTGGGCGTGGGCATGATCCGCAGGCAGAAGCTGATGGAGGACATCACGCCGCTCAACATCGCGATGCGCACCATGAGCTGCGGCGCCAACCAGCTGGACAAGATCCACGCCAACGCCGCCGACCTGTACATAAACCTTCCCGTGAGCGGGGACGACGCCTTCCAGGCGGGCACCGGCGAGCAGGTCATCGCGGAGGCGCGGCAGATGGTTCGCGAGGACCCGCCCGACTGGAACTCCGTGCGCCCCAGCATGCTGGAATCCATCAGGAAGCGCGCGGTGGACGCGTTCTACGGCATGGTCCGCACGGTGCCCAAGAGCGTCAAGTTGGGGTAGCATCGCATACAGCGACCCCAAGGAGAACGGACCCTTATGTCGGAGGAATCAACTCGCAGGTATCTGGCACGGTACGGACTGGACAAGAAGATCATCGTGTACGACGTGCTCACGGCGACGGTGCAGCAGGCGGCGGACGCGTCCGGGCTCGAGCCCGGGCAGATTGGCAAGACGATGGCGTTCGACGTCGACGGCGAGCCGGTGCTCGTGGTGTGCTCCGGCGACGCGAAGGTGTGGAACTCCGCGTTCAAGAAGCAGTTCCACACCAAGCCGGTGTTCATCAAGCCGGACGATCTCGAGGAGAAGGTCGGCCATCCCATGGGCGGCGTCTGCCCCTTTGACGTGAAGCCCGGCGTCAAGTGCTACCTGGACGTCTCGCTCAGGCGCTACGATTTCGTGCGGCCCGCGGCGGGAAGCGAGCGCACCGGCGTCGACACCACGATGGACGAGCTGGAGCGCGCGAGCCACTCGCTTGGCTGGGTGGACGTGTGCAAGGGCTGGCGCGACGAGTAGCGCTGCGCCTCGCGACCGCGGCTCCCTTGCGCCTGGCTTCAGGTTGGGGCGAGAAACGCACGTGTTTCTCGCCCGTAACGCCCTTGCAACAGAAGCGGCATATCGTGACTGGCAACGTCACGGAAAGGAAGACGGATGTCCCTTGCAGCCAACAACAGCGTGTTCGCAGGCGCCCTGGCGTTTGCTGGCGCATGGTGGTGGACAAGGGTGACTCGACTTCCGGACTAGCGACGGCCGCTTAACCATACACACGCAAAGGCCCTCGGACTAGTTCCGGGGGCCTTTTTGTATGCCGAGGCGGCATGGCAGGGTTCTGCAAGCTTGGTTCTGTAGGGGGCGCCGGAGCGCCCGGAGGAAAGGAAGACGATCATGGCAGAAGCAACGACCACCGATCCCTATCGCGTCTACCTGCGCGAGGACCAGATCCCGACCGCCTGGTACAACCTGCGCGCGGACATGCCGGAGAAGCCGGAGCCCATGCGCCTGCCCAACGGCAAGGTGGCCACGGTGGACGACATCGCGCCCGTGTTCGCCCGCGCCCTCTGCGAGCAGGAGCTGGACGACGACACGCCGTACTTCCAGATTCCCGAGCCCGTCATGGAGATGTACAAGGTCTATCGCCCCAGCCCGCTGTGCCGCGCGTACAACCTGGAGCGCGCGCTCGACACGCCCGCGAAGATCTACTACAAGTTCGAGGGCAACAACACGTCCGGCTCGCACAAGCTGAACTCCGCGCTGGCGCAGGCCTACTACGCCTACGCCGAGGGCATCACCAACATCACGACCGAGACGGGCGCCGGCCAGTGGGGCACCGCGCTTTCCGAGGCGGCCGCGCACTTTGGCCTGAACCTGGACGTCTACATGGTCAAGTGCTCCTACGAGCAGAAGCCGTTCCGCCGCAGCGTGATGCAGACGTTTGGCGCGACCATCACGCCGTCGCCCTCCGACACCACCGTCGCCGGACGCAAGATCCTGGCCGACGACCCCGAGTGCACCGGCTCGCTTGGCACGGCCATCAGCGAGGCCG
>NZ_JBJEHW010000102.1:0-3073 GCF_051876455.1 Parafannyhessea sp. | reverse complement strand
TTGTGCGGTTACTGCCCACTTGTTGATGTTCATGCGTCGCTCCTTTCGTGTGTGACGCTACTCGACGTCGTCGGAGTTGTCCGACGAGCCGAACGACCCGTTGAGCAGGCCCTTCATAACCTGCTCGGGGCCGGCTCCGTCGTAGCGGGCAAGCGCGGTTATGCGCTCCCGCATCCGGAGCTCGTGTATTTCGTCCTCGAGCTCGCGCACCCGGTGGCGAAGCTCGTCTATTTCCTTGTCGCGCTTTATGGCGCGCTCGCGCATGTCCAGGATCCTCACCACGCCGGCGAGGTTTATGCCCTCGTCGGTCAGCTTGCTGATGAGGTTCAGCCGGTCGATGTCGGCCTGCGAGTACAAGCGCGTGTTGCCCCGCGAGCGCCCAGGCGTAACGAGCCCCTTTTGCTCGTACACGCGCAGGGTTTGCGGATGCATGCCCGTAAGCTCGGCCGCCACGCTAATCATATAGAGGGGCTTGTTGCGGCCCTCCTCGTCGTCGGGCGTGCTACTCATAGCGCTCCACGTCCCTTCGATAAGCGCGGTGGTCCTGCTCCTGCAGGGCAGAAAGGGCGTCGCGTTCCTTCGCGCTAAGCGCCGTGGGAACCTTCACGCGCACCTTCACGTACAGTGCGCCCTTGCGTCCTTTGTGCTTCACGTCGGGAGCGCCAAGGTCGCGGAAGCGGAAGATCTTGCCGTCTTGGGTTCCGGCTGGAATCTTAAGACGGACCTTCTCGCCCTGCGGCGTGGGCACCTCCACGACGGATCCCAGCGCGGCCTCGTACATGGACACGGGAAGCTCCATGCGCACGTCGGCCCCGTCGCGCTTGAACAGCGGGTGCTCGGCCACGCTGGTAACTATTACCAGGTCGCCGCGCTCGCCGCCGTTTACGCCCGGCTCGCCGCGGCCGCGGTAGCGAAGCTTGCCGCCGTCCACCGCGCCTGCGGGAATCTTCACCGTGATGGTTTGCGACTCGCCCGTGGAGGGCACGCGATAGGTTACCTTGCGGGTTGCGCCCGTGAAGGCCTCCTGCGCGCTTACCTCGATGGTGGTGGTTAGGTCGCCGCCGCGCTGCGGGCGGTTGGCCTGCGCACGCGAGCCTCCCCCTCCGAAGATGGACGAGAAGTCGAATCCGCCGAAGCCCTCGTTGCCGGTTGCGCCGCGCACGTTGTTGAACAGGTCGCCCCAGTCCACGTCGCCCATGTTGGTGTAGGTGTAGGTGCGGTTGCGGCCGCCCGACCCGCCAAAGTCGGCGCCGGGAATGCCACCGAACATAAGCAGCTGGTCGTATTCCTTGCGCTTCTCGGGGTTGCTCAGCGTGGTGTAGGCCTCGCTGATCTCCTTGAACTTCTTTTCGTCTCCGCCTGCGTCGGGGTGATACTTTGCGGCAAGCTTGCGGAACGCGCGCCTTATCTCGTCGTCGGACGCATCGCGCTTAACGCCCAAGACGTCGTAGTAGTTGCGCTTCGTTGCCATGAAATAAGTTCGCCCCTTTCTTATGAGTGCGCCCGAGCCGCGAGGGCCCGGGCGCGTCGCCTTCTATTACTGGGCGTCCGCCTTGTTGGCGGAGCCTGCGTCCTTGTTGGGCGCGCCACTGCCGTTGGAGGACTTGGACGAGCCGTCGTCCTTGGCCTCCTGGGCCGGCCTCTTGGGCCCGCCGTAGCTCACCGTAACCATTGCCGAGCGGATTACCTTGCCGCCCATGCGATAGCCCTTTTGGTACACCTGGTCCACGGTTTCGTCGTACACGTCCTTGTTCTCGGTACGACCCACCGCCTGGTGTGCCATGGGATCGAACGGCTGGCCTGCCGGGTCAATAACCTCGACGCCCTCCTTCTGCAGGATGGAGACCATCTTGGTGTGAACCTGGTCGATTCCCTCAACGAACTGCTTGAGCTGCTCGTTGTCGCCCGCCGTCTTGCCGGCGTGATCAATTGCGCGCTCCATGTCGTCGATAACGGGAAGCAGGCTGGAAACCAGCTTCTCGGTGGCACGCTCGCGTTCGCGCTCGCGCTCCTGGGCCGTGCGGCGGCGGAAGTTCTGCCACTCGGCCGTGGTGCGCGTAAGGCGATCCACTGCCTCGGCGGCCTCCTTCTTTGCTGCCGCAATGTCATCGGCCACGGAGTCGTACTTCTTCTGCAGCTCGTCGCGCTCGGCGCGCAGCTTGTCGGCATCGGCCTTAAGGTCGTCGGCGGCCGCCTGCTCGCCGCGGCGAATTGCCTCGTCGGTCAGGCGCTGCTCCTCCTCGGGCGAAAGCTCCTGTGCGTCGGACTTGGCGTCGGCCTTGGTAGCATCGTCCACGCTTGCGGTGGCGTCATCGGTCTCGATGGGTACCTTCACTTCGCCCTCCTCGGGTGCCTTGCCGGGGGCGGCCTGCGCCGCCCCCTTCTTGTTATCCTTGCCAAACATTGCTGTCACTCGCTACAGAGTTACTTGTTGTCCTTGTTCTTGTCGTCGTCCACAACCTCGTAGTCAGCGTCCACCACGTCGTCGCCGTTGGAGGTGTTGCCCGCGTTAGGAGCGGACTGCTGGCCAGCAGCCTGGCTGTCGGTGTTGGAGTACACGATTTGTGCCAGCTTGTGGCCGGCCTCCTGCAGCTTCTCGCTGGCAGCCTTGATGGCCTCGACATCGGTGCCGTCCAGAGCCTTCCTGGTATTGGCTACCGCGTCCTCGACCTCCTTCTTCACGTCGGCGGGAACCTTGTCGCCCAGTTCCTTCACCGTTTGCTCGGTGCTGTAGGCCAAGGAGTCGGCCTGGTTGCGGACCTCGATCTCGTCCTTGTGCTTCTTGTCTTCCTCGGCGTGGGACTCGGCGTCCTTCACCATGCGGTCTACCTCGTCGTCGGAAAGCGCCGTGGAGCCCGAGATGGTGATCTGCTGCTGCTTGCCCGTGCCCTTGTCCTTGGCCGTAACCTTCACGATACCGTTGGCGTCGATGTCGAAGGTGACCTCAATCTGAGGCACGCCACGAGGAGCGGCGGGGATGCCGGTAAGGTTGAACTTGCCGAGCGACTTGTTGTCGCGGGCCATCTCACGCTCGCCCTGCAGGACGTTGATCTCGACGGACGTCTGGTTGTCG
>NZ_JBJEHW010000101.1:0-3098 GCF_051876455.1 Parafannyhessea sp. | reverse complement strand
ATTCCGGCGCGGGCCGCGCCGTGAGGGGGACGAGAAGTGATGGACGGCGACAACGGCAACTCGATCGTGGTGACGCCGACGCCGGAGGAGTTCTACGGCGAGGACTACCCCCGGCTGCAGGCGGCGCTCGCACAGCTGGACGGGCTGGCGGAGGGCTTTGCCGCGACGGCGGGCGACTCCGACGACCTGAAGCCCGTGGTCTACCACACGTCGCGCATCAAGTCCCCGGCGAGCCTGGTGGAGAAGATCGCGCGCAAGGGTGGCAGCGGCACGACCCTGGCGGACGCCATCGAGGCGAACGTGCAGGACATCCTGGGGCTGCGGATCATCTGCGCGTTTGGGGACGACGTGTACGCCGCGGCGCACTGGATTGGCGAGCAGCCCGACGTGGAGGTGCTCCGCACCAAGGACTACATCAAGCACCCCAAGCCCAACGGCTACCGGAGCTACCACATGAACGTGCGGTTCACGAGCGGGGCGGGCGCGTTCCTGCCCTCGAGCGAGATCCAGATCCGCACCGTCGCGACGGACTTCTGGGCGACGCTCGAGCACAAGATGAAGTACAAGAAGACGATCAAGAACCCCGAACTGCTGACCCAGGAGCTGAAGCGCTGCGCGGACGAGATCGCGAGCGTGGACCTGGACATGCAGACGCTGCGCGACGCCATCAGGCGGGCGTAGGCGCAGGCGAGAAGGGCGTCCCTGGGGGAGAAGATCGGCCCCCGGGCCAGCACCGCGCCCGGCTAGCGCTGGTCGCGGTGCTGGTTGCCGCCGCGGTGCGCCTTCTTGCCGGGGTGGCGTCCGCGCGAGGCGTACGTGCTGTGCTGGGCGTCCGTGTGCTGGTTGCCGCCGTGGCCGCCCGTCGCGTTGGCGCGCGGGCCCTTGCCGCTCTGGCCCTTGCCGCGGGACTGGCCCTGTCCCTGGGCCTTGCCGTGGTTGCGGCTGCCGTTGTTGCCGTAGCCGCCACGGCCCTTGCCGCCGGAGCGCCTGCGGTTGCCGCCATGGCCGTTGCTCTTCTCGCCCTTGCCGTCGCCCTCGTGCTTGCCGTGCCACGGGCCGTCGGGCCTGACCAGGCACTTGGGACCGTAGCCGATGAGGTCCTCGCGGTGCGCGATGTGCAGCGCCTCGACCACCAGGTCGTAGTTCTTGGGGTTGCGGTACTGGATGAGCGCGCGCTGCATGGCCTTCTCGTGCGGGTTGGTGGGGCAGTAGACGTGCTTCATGGTGCGCGGGTCCACGCCGGTATAGAAGATGCAGGTCGAGACCGTGGACGGCGTGGGGTAGAAGTCGCTCACCTGCTCGGGGTTGTAGCCCAGGTCGCGGCAGAACTCCGCGAGCTTGACGGCCTCGCGCATGGTGGAGCCGGGGTGGCTGCTCATGAGGTAGGGCAGGACGTACTGCTCCTTGCCGGCGGCGCGGCTGTACTTCTCGAACTCCTTGCAGAAGTCCTCGTACATGTGGTTGTGGGGCTTGCCCATGATCTCGAGCACCTGGTCGGATATGTGCTCGGGGGCAAGGCGCAGCTGGCCGGAGGTGTGGTACTCGGCCAGCTCCTTGATGAAGGTGTGGTCGTGGTCGAGCATCGCGTAGTCAAAGCGGATGCCGCTGCGGATGAAGACCTTCTTGATGCCGGGGATGGCGCGGAGCTCGCGCAGGAGCTGGACCAGGTCCTCGTGCGTGACGCGGAGGTTGGGGCAGGGCTCGGGCGCGAGGCAGCGGCGGTTGGGGCACGCGCCGCTCTTGAGCTGCTTGGCGCACGCGGGGATGCGGAAGTCCGCCGTGGGGCCCGAAAGGTCGCTTATGTAGCCCTTGAAGTCCGGGTCCTGCGTCATGAGGCGCGCCTCGCGCAGGATGGAGGCGTGGCTGCGGCTCTGGATGATGCGGCCCTCGTGGAAGTTGAGCGCGCAGAAGCTGCACTGCCCCAGGCAGCCGCGGTTGTTGGCGATGGAGAACTTGACCTCCTTGATGGCGGGGACGCCGCCGGCGGCCTCGTACATGGGGTGGTACGTGCGCTCGTAGGGGAGCTCGTACGTCTCGTCCATCTGCTCCGTGGTGAGCGGCATGGTCGGCGGGTTCTGCACCACGTATACGCCGTGGGGGTATTCCTCGACCAACGTGCGCGCGCTGAACGGGTCGAGGTTCCTGCCCTGGATGCCAAAGCTGCGCGCGTAGTTGAGCTTGTCCGCGCGCATCTGCTCCCAGGTGGGGAGCGCGAGCGGCCGGTCCACGTCCTCCGTCGTGCGCGTGCGGTAGACGGTGCCGTGGATCCAGGTTATCTGGTCGATGGGCAGGCCGGAGTCCAGGGCGTCGGCCACCTCGACTATGGAGCGCTCGCCCATGCCGTATATCAGCAGGTCGGCACCGCTGTCCAGAAGAATCGAGCGCTTGAGCGAGTTTGACCAGTAGTCGTAGTGGGCAAGGCGTCGCAGCGACGCCTCGATGCCGCCCAGCACGATGGGCACGTGGCGGTAGACCCTGCGGATGAGGTTGGAGTACACCACGGTGGCGTGGTCCGGGCGCAGGCCCATCTTGCCGCCGGGGGAGTAGAAGTCCTCGCTGCGGCGGCGCTTGGCCACGGTGTAGTGGTTGACCATCGAGTCCATGTTGCCGGAGGAGACCAGAAACGCCAGGCGCGGCTCGCCCAGGACCTGCACGCTCTTCTCGTCGCGCCAGTCCGGCTGGCAGATCACGCCCACCTTGTAGCCGTGCGCCTCGAGCGTGCGCGTGATGATGGCCATGCCAAACGACGAGTGGTCCACGTACGCGTCTCCGCACACATACACGAAGTCGCACTGGTCCCATCCGCGCTCTGCCATGTCCTGCCTGTTGACGGGGAGAAAAGCCATGCGTGCTCCTTGGGATGCCTTGCCGATTGCACTGATTATAGGGGCTGGCGGCACGGCGCGTCCCCGGCGCGCGGGGCGGCGGCAGCGTGTGGGCCCGATGTGAAGGCGGTGTGTCGCGCGCGATGCATCCGTTCTTCTCGCCGTTGACAAATACCTATGAGGGGTATAACTTAGGCGACAGCAAACCCCCAAGGGGTATCGAGGGAGCTTGCGAGGCAGCATCGTCCGCCGCGTGTCGCGGCGTGTTTGGAG
>NZ_JBJEHW010000100.1:0-14804 GCF_051876455.1 Parafannyhessea sp. | reverse complement strand
AAGCATCTCAATCCAGAAGAAGCGTCAATGAGCTAGAGCATAGGGTGCGGCAGGGAAAGCTTCCTTGCTGCACCTTTCACTATCCAGAACGCGTAACGAAAGGTCGCAATTGGGGAGAATCTAGGCAGTTTGCATACAATGGAAAGAGGGCCTGCGGCGTTCTCGACGTCAACGGGCCAATGGCATGACGGGCATATTAAGGGGGACCTGAATATGGCGGACCAGACAATGGGCGAGGACCCGCGCGAGCTGTTTGGCATGTACCTCGCGCACGTGGGCATCAACGCCGAGACCGAGGACGACGTGGAGAAGATCGTGGGCGACTTCCACCGCCTCATGGGCCTCGCGAGGCTCGAGTACGCCCCCGCGTCCGTCTTCGCGAGCGACTTCATCGAGGTCATGAAGCCGGGCAGGGGCCGTGGTACCAAGGGCCACCTGGGATTCCACGTGGACGACATCGACGCGGCCGAGAAGTGGTTCGAGGCCCGTGGCTTCAAGATCAACGAGTCGTCCAGGGTCCTCAGGGACGGCAAGACCTACCTCGTGTACTTCCAGGAGGAGATCGCGGGCTTCGCGATCCACCTCACCGTCCAGAAGTAGACGGTCGGGCACGTCGGGGCTTGGGCCCGGAGGCCGCGTCCCTCTCGCCCGAGAATCGATTCATGGCGCAACGTAGCGAGGCGCCGCACCAGCTTCGGTGCGGCGCCTCTTGCAAGCGGGCCCACTATGGGGACGGATGAGCATGACGGGAGTCATGTGGGAGGGCAGGCCCGTCTTGCCCGAAGGGAGTTAGACCTCCTGGCCAAACCACTTGATCTCGAGCTTCTTCATGGTGCCGTCCTTCTTCATGGCCTTGAGCGCCTTGTCGATGGCCTTGGTGAGGTTGGGGTTCTTCTTGCTCACGACGATGCCGTACTGCTCGCCGGTCGCGATCTCGCCGCCCTCGGGGATCTGGAGGTCGGAGTACGCCTGCTTGATCTCGTAGGAGGTCACGGGGAGGTCGGCCACGCAGGCGTTGTACAGCCCGGACTGGACGCCCGTGAGCGCCTGGATGACGTCGTCCAGGGGGACGGTCGTGGCCTTGGGCAGGTTCTCCTGCGCCCACGACTCGCCGGTGGTGCCGGACTGGACGGCGATCTGCATGCCCTTGGCGTTGAGCTGGTCGGCGGTGGTGGCGGTGGCGCCCTTCTTCACGACGATGGACTGGTTGGAGTCGAGGTAGGGCGTGCTGAAGTCGATCTCCTTCTTGCGGTCGTCCGTGATCGTGATGGCGCCGATGGAGACGTCCGCCTTGCCGCCCTGCTTGATGGTGGGGACGATGGTGTCGAACTGGACGGAGGGCAGGATGCGCGCCTTGAGGCCCAGGCGCTTGCAGATGTCCTTGTAGACGTCGACGTCGAAGCCCTCGAAGTCGCCGGTCTTGTCGTCCATCGAGACGAAGGGCGGGAAGTAGAAGTTCGAGATCATCGTGAGGCTGCCCTTTTTGACCAGCGTGTAGCTGGATCCGCTGGAGCTCGAGCTGGAGTCTGAGCCCGAGCCGCCGCAGCCTGCGAGCACGCCGCCGAGGCCGAGGCCGACGGCGCCGAGCCCGCACATCTGGATAAAGTCGCGACGGGTGAGGTTTGCCTGGTTCATGATGGAGTCCCCCTGGTTCCGGAGTCAGGTGTCTGTTCGTGACGTGCGTCGGGCGAGAGGCGCTACAGCGTGGTGCCGAACCACTTCTTCTGGAGCGTGTCCATGGTGCCGTCCTTCTTGATGGCGTCGATCGCGCTGTTGAGGTCCTTGAGCAGCTTGGTGTTCTTCTTGCTCACGACGATGCCGTACTGCTCGCCCGTGGCGATCTGGATGTCGACCTGCAGGTCCGTGTAGGACTTGGTGCAGAGGTAGGACGCGACGGGGAGGTCGAGCACGGCGGCGTTGTACAGGCCTGACTGGACGCCGGTCATGGCCTGGATGGCGTCGTCCAGCGGGACGCAGGTCGCCTTGGGGAGGTTCTCCTTGACCCAGGACTCGCCGGTGGTGCCGGACTGCACGGCGATCTGCTTGTCCTTGGCGTTGAGGTCGTCCTCGCTCACCTTGCCGTCTGCCTTGCGGTTGACCAGGCCCTGGTTGGAGTTGAGGTAGGGTTTGGTGAAGTTGATCTCCTTCTTGCGGTCGTCCGTGATGGTGAAGGCCGAGACGCCCACGTCCGCCTTCCCGCCCTGCTTGATGAGCGGGATGATCGTGTCGAACTTGGTGGCGGGCAGCCACTCCATCTCGAGGTTGAGCTTGGCCGCCAGGGCGTCCATCATGTCGATCTCGAAGCCCTCGGGCTTGGTGGAGCCGTCCGGGATGGACTCGAGCGGGGGATAGGACATGTCGGACACGCCGATGAGCTTGCCCTTCTTGACGAGGATGTACTCCTTGGCACCCTTTGAGGACGAGGAGGACGACGAGCCGCTCGAACTGGAGTCAGAGCCGGAGCCAGATCCTCCGCAGCCGGCGAGCAGCGTCGCGGCTCCCATTCCCACGATTCCCAGCCCGCAGGCGTTGACGAACTGTCGCCTGGACATGCCGCCCTCGACGAGGTTCCGAATGTGGCTCTGATTCCTGTTCTGCATGATTGCTCCGTCCCTATTTGCTTGTGCGGCGATCGTCTTTGTTGCCGCACTGGTCGCGCCCGGGGGTTGCTCCGTGCGTTGTTGGGGAGTATCGACTTTCTTGCATCCCAGGTTGAGACAATCTTAAGATTCGTAACATAACGGTTATAAACAAGATGCGAATTTGCAAGCAAATGCGATGGAAATGATTCTAGAAACAATTGGATGCATACATATGAAATGTATGAGAAACGCTTCCGTCCATTGTCTGTGCCCGTTGCGTGAGTGGTGGGAGGGGTGTGGCAGTTCTTCTCAGATTGTGCAATACTTCCCATGTTGTGTAGTAGTGCACGATGTGAGCAAGACTGAGAGGCAGTGCATGAGTGAGACCGCTGTGCGCACGAAGGCGCAGCACGTGGGACGGCGGGCGTCGGCCCGGACGCAGGCGCTGGACCGGAGGTCGGCCCGGACGCGCTGCGCGCTGAGGGACGCCCTGGCCGCGGAGATCCAGGCGACGGGAGACCTCTCGAAGGTGACCGTGACGGCCGTGACCGAGCGGGCCGACGTGACTCGTCGAACGTTCTACCTGCACTTTCGTGACATTCAGGACCTGGTGAACCAGACGGAGGCCGAGACCATAGAGGACCTGCGGGGCCTTGTGGCCAACCTCTCGCGCGTGAACCTGGAGGAGCTCGAGGGCGCGCTCGACGACCTGGAGCCCTGCCCCGGCTCGCGCGAGCTGCTGGAGTACTTCAAGGAGCGCGGGAACTACCTGGGCGCGCTGCTGGGCAAGGGCGGGGACCCCGCGTTTGCGCAGCACATCAAGGACATGGTGCGCGAGGTCGTGGCGAGCCGCGCCCTCGACGGGCTGGACGTCCGCGCCATGGGATCGTTTTTTGACTACTACCTCACGTTTGCCGTGAGCGCCGAGGTCGGCGTGCTGGTGGAGTGGCTCACCGGCGGCATGCGCGAGAGCGTGGACGTGATGGCGCGCCTCATGACGGCCCTCATGTTCGTGCGGCCGGGAGACCTGTACGGCCGCCCCATCGACTTCAACGTACCCAGGTTCGCCGTGGGCCTCGGGCTTCTTAACCTCAAGGAGAGTAACGATGACTAACACTGCAGAGTCGAACGCCCGTCAGGCGGCATCCAAGCCGGCCGTCGAGCTCAAGCAGAACGGCGCGGAGCTGAGCCCCAAGAACCCGATCGACCTTTCCCACGCGCACCTGCGCCTGGGCATCGACGTGGGCTCGACCACGGTGAAGCTCGCCGTGATCGACGAGAACGACAACCTGATCTATGCCAACTACGAGCGTCACCACACCGACGTGAAGGCGACCGCCAAGGAGGTCTTCCGCAAGGCGCAGAAGGCGCTGGGCGACGTCCCCATGCGCGTCTCCATCACGGGCTCGGGCGGCATGCTGCTCGCACAGTGGCTTAACGTGGAGTTCGTGCAGGAGGTCATCGCGTCGAAGCACGCCGTCGAGGCGCTCATCCCGCAGACCGACTGCGCCATCGAGCTCGGCGGCGAGGACGCGAAGATCATCTACTTCGACAACGGCATCGAGCAGCGCATGAACGGCACCTGTGCCGGCGGCACCGGTGCGTTCATCGACCAGATGGCGTCCCTCATGGAGACCGACGCGGGCGGCCTGAACGAGCTTGCCAAGGGCGCCAAGCACATCTATCCCATCGCGAGCCGCTGCGGCGTGTTCGCCAAGTCCGACGTGCAGCCGCTGCTGAACGAGGGCGCGGCGCGCGAGGACGTGGCCGCCTCCATCTTCCAGGCGGTCGCGAACCAGACCGTTTCCGGCCTCGCGTGCGGACACCCCATCCGTGGGTACGTCGCGTTTCTCGGCGGCCCGCTGCAGTACCTGTCCGAGCTGAGGAAGCGCTTCTACGTCACGCTGAAGCTCGACGAGGAGCACCGAATCGTCCCGAAGAACGCGCACCTCTTCGTGGCGACGGGCGCTGCGCTCGCCGGCGAGACCGACAAGGTCGTCACGTTCCAGAAGGTCATCGACGACCTGGACAACCTGGGTGACACGCAGGGCAGCGAGGTCGCGCGCCTCGACCCGCTCTTCGCGACCGAGGCCGACTACCGCGAGTTCAAGGAGCGCCACGACAAGCAGGTGGTCCCCAAGGGCAGCCTGGCGGACTACCACGGCCGCGTGTTCATCGGCCTCGACGCCGGCTCCACCACGATGAAGGCCGCCGTGGTGGGCGAGGACGGCGAGCTGCTGTACACCTGGTACGACAACAACAACGGTGACGTCCTGGGCACGGCCCGCAAGATCATGGACGACATCTACGACCACCTGAACGACGACTGCACCATCGGCCACGTGACGACGACCGGCTATGGCGAGGGCATCCTGATCGAGGCCCTTGGCGCGGACTCCGGCGAGATCGAGACCGTCGCGCACCTGCGCGGCGCAAAGGCCTTCGTGCCCGACGTCAACTTCATCCTGGACATCGGTGGCCAGGACATGAAGTGCCTGCAGGTGAGGGGCGGCATCATCGAGCACATCAGCCTGAACGAGGCGTGCTCGAGCGGCTGCGGCTCCTTCATCGCGAACTTCGCGGACTCCATGGGCATGACCGTGCAGGAGTTCGCGGCCGCGGCCGTGAGGGGCAAGCACCCCGTCGACCTGGGCAGCCGCTGCACGGTGTTCATGAACTCCCGCGTGAAGCAGGCCCAGAAGGAGGGCGCGACCATCGGCGACGTGGCTGCGGGCCTCTCGTACTCCGTGATCAAGAACGCGCTCTTCAAGGTCATCAAGCTGCGCGACTACGACGAGATCGGCAAGTACGTCGTGGTCCAGGGCGGCACGTTCATGAGCGACGCGACGCTGCGCGCGTTCGAGCTGCTCACGGGCCGCGAGGTGATCAGGCCGGACATCGCGGGCACGATGGGGGCCTATGGCGCCGCACTTCTCGCCCGCGACCGCGCCGGCGCGGCGGGCACCTCGGGCCTGCTCTCGCGCGAGGAGATCGACAACCTCAAGGTCAAGCACACCAACGCGCACTGCGGGCGCTGCTCCAACAACTGCCTGCTGACCATCAACAGCTTTGGCAACGGCCGCCGCTTCATCACGGGCAACCGCTGCGAGAAGGGCTCGGGCAAGCCCAAGAGCGAGCAGTCCAAGGCACCGAACCTCTTCGAGTTCAAGAACCGCCTGCTGTTCGACCGCAAGAGCCTGCCCGTCGACGAGGCCCCGCGCGGCACCGTGGGCATCCCCCGCGCGCTGAACATGTACGAGAACTATCCGTTCTGGCACACGTTCTTCACCAAGCTGGGCTTCAGCGTGATCCTGAGCGACAAGACCACCCGCAAGACGTACGAGGCGGGCACGGAGTCCATGCCGTCCGAGTCCGTGTGCTACCCGGCCAAGCTCAGCCACGGCCACATCATGAACCTCCTGGAGAAGGACCCCGACTTCATCTGGATGCCGTGCATCCGCTGGGAGCGCAAGGAGGACGACACCGCGACCAACCACTACAACTGCCCGATCGTGATGAGCTACCCGCAGGCGCTGGGGCTCAACGTGGACGAGCTCTCCTCCCCGAACGTGGAGTACCTGGACCCGTTCATCCCGTATGACAACAAGAACGAGCTGAAGCGCCGCCTGTACGAGATCCTGCAGGTGGAGCGCAAGGAGGACGCCGAGGCTGGCAAGGGCCGCTTCAGGGGCCCGGACATGACGCGTGCCGAGGTGGACGAGGCCGTCAACGCCGCCTGGGAGGAGGACCTCGCGTTCAAGGACGCGATGCACCGCAAGGGCGACGAGACCCTCAAGTGGATCGAGGACAACGACGCCCACGGCATCGTGCTGGCGGGCCGCCCGTACCACAACGACGGCGAGATCAACCACGGCATCCCCGAGATGCTGCAGGGCTTTGGCTTCGCCGTGCTGACGGAGGACTCCGTGGCCCACAAGATGTCGCCCGAGAGGCCGATCCGCGTCGTGGACCAGTGGATGTACCACAGCCGCCTGTACCGCGCCGCGCGCTTTGTCGCGACGCGCAACGACCTCGACCTTATCCAGCTGCAGAGCTTTGGCTGCGGCCTGGACGCCCTGACGACCGACGAGGTGCAGGAGATCCTGGAGGCCTCGGGCAAGATCTACACCGTGCTCAAGATCGACGAGGTCAGCAACCTGGGCGCCGCGCGCATCCGCGTGCGCTCGCTCATGGCGGCCCTCAAGGAGGAGCGCGCCGAGCTCGAGCGCAAGACCGCGGCCGGCCAGGCCGTGGAGGAGGCGCCCGTGGGCGTGCACATGGCCGACGGCCGACTGGAGCAGGCGCGCCAGACCGACCTGTCGCGCCGCACGCCGGTGTACCGCAAGGCCAAGAGCGCCGCGTTCAAGAAGGTGCGCTACACCAAGGAGATGCAGGCCGAGGGCTACACGATCCTCGCCCCGCAGATGAGCCCCATCCACTTCGAGATCTGCGAGCAGCTGCTGAGGTCCGAGGGCTATAACCTCGTCCTTCTCCCCTCGGTCGACCACAAGGCGGTCGACACGGGCCTGAAGTACGTGAACAACGACATCTGCTACCCGTCCATCCTGGTCACGGGCCAGCTCATGGAGGCGGTGCTGTCCGGCAAGTACGACCTGAGCCGCACGGCCGTGCTCATCAGCCAGACGGGCGGCGGCTGCCGCGCCACCAACTACATCGCGCTCATCCGCAAGGCGCTCAAGGACTCCGGCCACGCCGACATCCCCGTGATCTCGCTTTCCGTCGCGGGCGGCCTGGACGAGAGCAACCCCGGCTGGAACATCCTCAAGCCGGGCCTGCTCAAGCGCGCCGTGTACGCGCTGCTGTACGGCGACCTCCTCATGAAGTGCCTGTACCGCACGCGTCCGTACGAGGCCGAGAAGGGCGCGGCGGACCGCGAGTACGAGTTCTACATGAGTCGGGTCAAGTCCATGATCGGCAGCATGGACAAGCGCGACTTCTACAACCTGTGCGAGGACACCATCCGCACCTTCGACAGGCTGCCGCTGGTGAACGACCGCAGCAAGCCGCGCGTGGGCGTGGTCGGCGAGATCCTGGTCAAGTTCCACCCGACGGCCAACAACCAGGTCGTGAGGGTCATCGAGAACGAGGGCTGCGAGGCCGACGTCCCCGGCCTGGTGGACTTCTTCCTGTTTGGCGTCTCCAACCAGGTGAACATGAACCGCGAGCTGGGCACCAAGCTCTCGAGCCGCGTGACCCACAAGCTGGGCATCGACTTCCTGGAGGGCATGCGCGAGCCCATCAACAAGATGCTCGAGAGGTCCGAGCGCTTCGAGCCGTACGGCAGCATCTTTGACCTGGCGGCGAAGGCCTCCGAGGTCCTCTCGCTCTGCAACACCATGGGTGAGGGCTGGCTCCTCACGGCAGAGATGTGCGACCTCATCGATAGCGGCACGCCCAACATCATCGTGTGCTCACCGTTCGCGTGCCTGCCCAACCACGTGGTGGGCAAGTCCGTCATCAAGCGCCTGCGCCAGATGCACCCCGAGAGCAACATCGTGGCCGTGGACTACGACCCCGGCGCCTCCGAGGTCAACCAGCTCAACCGCATCAAGCTGATGATCAGCGTCGCCAAGGAGAACCAGCGCCAGGCCCAGGCCGCGGGCGACGGTAACGCCGAGTTCAGGCTCCACAACGACGACGATCCCACGAACCGCATCATCCCCAACTTCGAGGAGTACGGCCACCTGCGCCGCAGGGGCGAGCTCGAGGACCACATCGTGAACGAGGGCGCGCCCGTGAGCGGCGGCTACGCGGCCTACGGCACCAAGGTGGACGACGACGGCGGCATCACCGTCGGCAGGGGAGAGGGACGCATCCACCTGACCCGCGAGCAGCTGGACGAGATCGAGGACGCCAAGCGCCGCGCAGGCGTGAGGTAGGCGTCAGTTACAGGCAGCCTGGCAGCCGGGGCGGCTGCCAACGGAAGAAGGCGGCGTCGGGCATCGTGTCCGGCGCCGCCTCTTGTGTGGGAGACGCCCCTCATCATCACGGACGACCTGCGCGAGTTCTACCTGCGCGGCATACGCGAGTGGTGGGGACTCATGCAGGAGGAGAGGCCGAAAGGCAAGCCCAACGGCCCCGAGGTTGGGGCCTAGGGCTTCTCCGCGGGGGCGCCCGCCACGCCCGGACGGATGCCGGGGAAGAGGTAGACGGCCACGACGACCCACACGGCCGCGCCGATGGTCGCCTCCACGAAGTAGGTCCACGGGCCGGGCCAGGGCGCCAGGAACGCCAGCAGCATGAGGGCGCCCGCGGGCGGCATCCACACGTGCAGGCGGTCCCACACGAGCACGAGCGCCGCGAACGCGAAGACCATGACGAGCCAGGCGGGGGCATGCAGGAACTCGACGGCGTTACGACCGGCGCAGCCCACGAGCGCGGCCAGCGCGAGCGTGCACCACGTGCGGCGCGGGCGCAGGCGGAGCGTCATGTCCGGGCGCGTGAGCTCGGTGTAGGCAACGAGCAGCGGCGGCACGGCCAGGTATGCGTTGCCGGTGGCGAAGGCGGGGCAGGCCAGCAGGCAGAACACCAGGAAGCGACGCCCCCACGCCACGAGGGCCTCGCGCGGCGGCAGGCGGAAGGTGTGGTAGTCGATCTTCTCGCGCAAGCCCATGCGCTCCAGCTTGACCTGGCCCAGGCACACGAGGCACACGATCGTGGTGACAGCCACGGGGTAGGCCCACTCCCTGGTGCCGAGCACCATGGGCAGGATCGCCGCGGAGAGCATAGGCGTCATGTCCGCGCCGGCGACGTTCATCGCGACCGCGCAGAACAGGTAGCCCAGCGGCGCGCGTAGCCACAGCGGCCACGGGAGCAGCAGGTTCACGGCGAGGCCGAAGACGGAGCCGGCGCACATGAGCGCGATCATGCGGGGACGGTCAACGTTCCAGGCCTGGGTGGGCTGGATCCACGCGCCGCAGAGAATGGCGGCGGTCTCGGGGAAGAGGACCTCCGGGCAGCTCAGGATGCCCGAGAGGGCGACCATCACCACGACGAAGACGCCTGCGAGCAGGATGGGCAGCCAGCGGCGGCGTAGGGACATGCGAAGACCTCTCTGTAGGATGGGTTTGCGGTGCGCCGTCGCATGGGGATGGGTGTCGCGACCTGCGCGGTTATCTAGCGTATCACTTTATGAAGGCAGCCTCAAAGCCGCCTGGGGCGGTGGGGTATCATGCAATGGGACCGAAACGTTGCAGACAAAAGACATGGCAAAGGAGAAGAACGTGACATACCAACCGCAGCCCTCCGACGTGCTGGAGCGCTTCATGCGCTACGTGCAGATAGACTCGCAGTCCGACCCCGACAACGAGGAGGTCACGCCCTCGACCCCCGCGCAGCACAAGATGGCGGCCTACCTGGGCGACGAGCTCCGCGACCTTGGCCTGGACGACGTCCGCGTGGACGAGCACGCCTACGTGACGGCGAGCCTGCCCGCCTCCGCCGGCGCGGAGGGTCTGCCCGCGCTGGGGCTCTGCTCGCACATCGACACCTCGTTCGACGCGCCGGCGTCCGGCGTCAGGCCGCACGTGGTGCACTACGAGGGCGGAAACCTCGTGCACGGCGTCGTGGACGGCCGCGAGGTCGTGACCACGCCCGCGCAGGTGCCCGACCTGGCTCAGTTCGTGGGCCAGGACATCGTCTGCAGCGACGGCAGCACGCTCCTCTCGGCCGACGACAAGGCCGGCGTGGCCGAGATCATGGCGCTCCTGGCGCGCCTGACGCAGCACCCCGAGCTGCCGCACCCCACGCTCAAGGTGGCCTTCGTGCCCGACGAGGAGATCGGCCACGGCGCGCGCCTGCTCGACCTGGAGCGCTTTGGCGCCAAGTGGTGCTACACCGTGGACGGCGAGGCGCTGGGCGAGTTCAACTACGAGTGCTTCAGCGCGGCCGAGGCCACGGTCACCGTGCGCGGCGTGATGGTGCACCCGGGCAGCGCTAAGGACATCATGGTCAACGCCATCACCGTGGCGAGCGAGTTCCAGCAGATGGTGCCCGCGGCGGAGCGCCCGGAGCACACGGAGGGCCGCGAGGGCTTCTATCACCCCATCAGCATCTCCGGCACGGCGAGCGAGGTCAGGCTCGGCTACATCCTGCGCGACTTCGACGCGGACTCCTTCGCCAACCGCGAGGCCACGCTGCGCAGGATCGCGGCATTCCTGAACGAGCGCTACGGCGAGGGAACCGTGACCGTGGACGTGCGCCAGCAGTACCGCAACATGGCGGAGAAGTTCGACGACTGCCGCTTCCTGATCGACCATGCGCTGGAGGCCAACCGCGAGGTGGGACTCGAGCCAAAGGTCGTGGCCGTGCGTGGCGGAACCGACGGCGCGGAGCTGAGCTTCCGCGGGCTGCCGTGCCCCAACGTCGCCACGGGCGGCTACTCCTGCCACTCCGTGCGCGAGTTCGTGCCGGTGCGGAGCCTGGAGCTCACGGTCGACCTGCTGCAGAGGCTCGTGGCCAAGTTCGCGGTGCCGCAGGACTAGCGGCCTCCGGGCGTCACGGCATTGGCATGGCCCCCGCGGGCGCGCCGCTCGCGGGGGCCATCGCGCCGTTGGGCAGACGCGCCTGCCGCAGACGGCCCCCAGCCATCCGAACGGCAGAGCGAGGTTCCGGCGCGCGCGGTTTTCAGGCTAAGCTTGTAAGAGGAAACTCGGGACAAGAGGTAGCGTAATGGGAATGGAAGGCACGAACACGGTCGCGTGCGGCCGCAGGCCACGGGGGGAGTCGCTATGACGCGATACCTTTCCCTCGCGCTCATGGTCGTGCTTCCCGTCCTCGCGGCGACCGGGCAGCACCTTGCCGACAGGGGCCTGACAGAGCGCCACCACCGCCACCACGACACCTACGCCGCCGCGGCAGTCCTCACGCGGACGCTCATCGTGGTGATGGTGTTCATGGCGGTGCTGGGCCTCGCGCTCACCTGGCTGTGCTCGCTGGGCGTGTTCGAGGCGAGCACGACCGTGCTGGGCTCGTTCTTCTCGTCCTTTGTGGTGACGATGTTCATCCTCTGGCTGCTCATGCGGCGCTACTCCGTGGTCACCTACGCCGACCGCATGGTCATCACGCCGAGCCTGGGTCGCAGGCGCACCATCGCCTACCGCGACATCACGCGCATGGAGCCCCGCCGCGCCCTCCTGGGCGGCCGTCAGGACGTGCGCGTCTACAGCAAGGGGCAGCGCCGCCCCAGCACCATCCGCGGCATCCTGGACGTGCAGCAGATCCTGATGCGCATCAACCGCTTCGACGTGCTTTCCGCCTCGTCCTCGGCGGACGAGCGCTAGCGCGGCCGGGGGAGAGGGACGCGCGCCCGTGGTGGCGGCGCGCCCATGGACCCGCGCCGCTACCGGTCGTGGCGGATGGCCTTCCAGAACTTCTGGGATATGCTGGCGCGGCGCATGGTGCCGGCCGCGGCCTCGCGCAGCGCGCTGCCGTGCGCAAGAAACATGAGGACCGTCAGCAGCGCGGCGCACGCGGTGTAGGGGCTGGCCAGGCCAAACATGAGGGCGCACCCCACCAGGAAGCAGACCGTGATCGTCACGGCGCCCACGCAGAGGTAGCCCCACACCAGCACCACCACGAGGCCCGCCACCGCGCTCGCCATGCCCAGAGCCGGCACCGCCAGGATGATGGCGGAGCAGGTGGTGGTCACGCCCTTGCCGCCGCGGAAGCGGTGCCAGAACGGGAAGTTGTGCCCCAGCGTGGCGCCCGTGGTGGCCAAAAAGCCGCACACGCCCGCGTCCGCGGGGAAGATCGCCCGCACCACGAGCCACGCCGCGAGCGTCTTGGCGATGTCCCCCGCCAGAACCACGGCGGCTGCGCGCGTGCCCAGCTCGTGGCCCACGTTGGCCATGCCGGGGTTGCCCACGCCCACGTCGAAGGCGGACTTTCCCACCATGCGGCGGCACACCACGTCCGCCGTGAGGAAGCAGCCAAACAGGTAGCCTATCAAGGCCGAGATGACCCAGCGCATCACGCCTCGCCTCCCGCGGCCTCTGCCATGGCGCCCTGGAGCAGGGGAGAGATGCGACCCTGCGACACGAGGTCCACCTCGTGCATGGCGCGCGATATCGCGGTGTAGAGCCTGCGGCGCGCAAGCGGCGTGTCCGGGTAGACGTCCGCCTGCGCGTCCGGCACGATCACGTGGTCGAACTCCAGGCCCTTCGCGAGCGCCAGGTCCATCAGGACCACGCCCCTGGCGGGGAGCGGCTCGTCGCCCTTGAGGGTCGTCACCAGCGGACGGGCCTCGGCCGGTGCGTCCGCGTCCTTCTCGCCCGCGGGGTCCGCGTCCACGGGAAGCGCGAGCCTTTGCGCAAGCTGCTTGGAGAGCCAGCTCACGCGGCGCCTGTCCGCCGCCACGATAGCCGTGAGACCCTCGCCGCGCGAGGCGTCCTCCACCACCTGGCACAGGGTCTGAAGGTAGGCCTCCGCGTCCTGCTGGCCGTCCGCCACCTCGTGGAAGCGCGGCGCCACGCCCTCGCGCTGCACGGACGAGAGCTGCACGCGCTCGTCAGCGTCCATCAGGCTCGCAAAGAGGTGCGTGATCTCTGGGCTGGAGCGGTAGCTCGTGAGCAGGCGGCACTCCTCCACGCTGCCGTGCGTGCGCGTGAAGATGTCGCGTATCTGCCCGAAGGTGGCCGTGCCCTCGTGGATGGCCTGGTTGCGGTCCCCAAGCAGCAGGAAGTGTGCGCGGCCAAAGTAGCGCGCGAGCACCACGAGCTGCGTGGGCGTGTAGTCCTGCACCTCGTCGATCATCACGTAGCGCACGTCGTCCGCGCCGTGGCCCGTAATGAGCAGGCGCAGGAACAGCCACTCGGCCGCGCTCACGTTCGTCTTGCCCAGCAGGCGGCAGCCTATGCGGTCGAGGCGCAGCCACGACAGCGATTCTATCTGGTCGTGCGCGGGGGCGTAGCGCTTGGCGAGCAGCCTCTTGGCGTAGGCGTAGGTCTCGTCGTCGTTGGCGGGAGAGATGACCTCGCCAAACGCCTCGATCTGCTCGTCCACGTCCATGCCGAGCATCTGCTCCTGCACGTCCTCCTCGTGCGCGAGCGAGGCGATGCGCCGGTCCAGGCGGTCGTGCAGCTCGTCCCTCACGAGGGCGATCATGCGCGGTCCCAGTCCAAAGCGCTCGAACTTCTGCACGGCGCTGCGGACGGAGGACGCCTTCAGCAGCACGACGTCGCCCATGCGGACGTCGCGCAGGTCGGCCTCCTCCAGCGTCGCGTGCTCCACGGCCGTCTCGAGCCGCTCGAGCGACTCCGGGCTGTCCTCGGCGCCCGTGGCGCGGTCGGCAAGGCCCAGGCTCGCCAGGAAGTCGCGCCAGGTGTACGTCTGGGGGTTGGACTCGCCCAGGGTGGGGAGCACGGTGTCTATGTACTTCTCGAACACGTTGTTGGGCGTGAAGAGGAAGACCTGGTCGGGGCGGAGCGTCGCGCGCTCGCGGTAGAACAGAAACGCGATGCGCTGCAGCAGCACGGACGTCTTGCCCGAGCCAGCGATGCCGTCCACCAGCAGCACGGGCACGTCGTCGTGGCGCACGACCTGGTTCTGCTCGCGCTGGATGGTGGCCGTGATGGCCTGCAGCTTCTCCGTGTGGTGGCGCTTGAGCGCGTTAAGGAGGAGCGAGTCCTCTATGGCGACGGTGGTGTCGAAGTAGGCGTTCAGGTGGTTGCGCGTGATGTCAAACTGGCGGCGCAGCTCCAGGTTGACGGTGCGCACGCGGCCGTCGACCTTGTAGGACGTGGGGCCCATCTGCTGGTTGTAGTAGGTCTCCGCCACGGGGTTGCGCCAGTCCACAACCAGCGGCATGCGGTTGCGGTCCGTCATGCCCGCCGAGCCTATGTAGACGTCGCGCGCGGGGCGGCCGGGGCGCATCTGCAGGCGCACCTTGGCAAAGTAGGGCTGCCGCAGGAGCATCATGCAGCGGCCCAGCTTCTCCACCTCGAAGTCGTGCTGCTGGTTGTACGTGTCGATGACGGAGTTGAGGGTCTCGATGGCGGCCAGCGTCTCCATCGTCTCGTCCGCGCCGCCAAAGTCGATGCGGACCTCCTCCGAGAGGTCCTTCAGGTCCTTGGCGGCCTCCTTGTGCTTGACCTCGAGCTCCTCGGTCAGGATGTCGCGCACCCGCTCGAGCTCCGCGTAGATCTCGTCGAGGTGCCTCTGCTCCTCCGCAAACGTCTTGTCGTCCATCGTGCTCCTATGCGT
>NZ_JBJEHW010000099.1:0-3114 GCF_051876455.1 Parafannyhessea sp. | reverse complement strand
ATGGTTGCAAACGTGCTCTCGAGGCTTTGCGAATCGCGGGGGAAGGTTCGAGGTCTCCTGCCGAAACGTTGCTTTATCTGCTTCTGTGTATACCGCGGAGCATGTTTGGATATGGACTGCCCAAGCCCCTGTTAAACAGGCGAATTGACATTTCTCGTGACGCGCAGATGCGACTGCGTACGGAATACGTTGTAGTTGATTTATTGTTTGAAGATGAGCGGCTGGTTGTCGAATATGACAGCAGGTCTTTTCATAACTCCCCTGTCAAGTTGGACCACGATGATGACCGTCGAGAGGTTCTTCAAGACATGGGATACGAGGTCGTTGTGGTGAGGGCGGAGCGTTTGTCAAACTACAGATGGTTTGATGACCTTGTACGCTTCACGATCGGGAAGCGGTTGGGCATTGACGTGCCACCAATGGACTCTCGGTTTGTACGAGGGGTACAAAACCTGCGCGATGATCTTCGCGGTTGATCTGGATTAGACGTCAGGGGCATGCCGCCTGCTGTAAACGTGACGATTTGCGGGCAAGTTGTAGGTCAATCTTCCAGAATCGGATTTGGAAATTGTCGGAAAAGGCATCTACCTCCTGCTTTGCTTCAAGCGCCATTCTTCCAAAAACGGATTTGGAAAACAGGGATGGTGGAGTGCCGTTTATAACGGGCTGTCGCGGGTACGTAGGCGCCGGCTTTTGGGTATGAGGGCCTACGGAGGCGCGATATGGATAACGGGACCATGCTACAGGGGTTCAGCTGGTACCTTCCGGCTGACGGCAAGCATTGGCGACGGCTGGCGCAGAGCGCCCAGAGGCTCGCGGACGAGGGGATCACGGCCGTGTGGCTTCCGCCTGCGTACAAGGGGCAGGCCGGCGGCTTTGACGTTGGCTATGGCGTGTACGACACGTACGACCTGGGGGAGTTTGACCAGAAGGGCACCGTCGCGACCAAGTACGGCACGAAGGACGAGTACCTGGCGTGCATCAAGGCGTTGCAGTCGGCGGGCGTGCAGGCGCTGGGCGACGTGGTGCTGAACCAGCGCATGGGTGCCGACGAGGCCGAGGACGTGGTCGCGCGCGAGGTTGCGCAGGACGACCGCAACCGCGTGGTGGGCGACCCCAGGAGGATTCGCGCGTGGACGCGGTTTAGGTTTCCGGGGAGGCGCGGCAAGTACTCGAGGTTCACGTGGGACTGGCGCTGCTTCCACGGCGTGGACTGGGACGACTCCACGCGCAAGGGTGGCATCTACCTGTTTGACGGCAAGCACTGGGACGCGGACGTGGATCATGGCGACAACGGCAACTACGACTACCTGATGGGCTGCGACGTGGACCTGATGTACGGGCCCGTGTACGAGGAGCTCGCGAACTGGGGCCGCTGGTACCTGGACACGACGGGGCTCGACGGCTTTAGGTTCGACGCGCTCAAGCACATGAGCCGCGACTTCTATCGGCACTGGCTTCCCGAGATGCGCGACTACGCGGGACGCGAGCTCTTCTCGGTGGGGGAGTACTGGACGCCCAACGTGGGGGAGCTGGTGGACTACATCAACGACATGCCCACGATGAGCCTGTTTGACGTGCCGCTTCACTATCACTTCTTTAGCGCGTCGACCTCGAACGGGAACTTTGACCTGTCGAAGCTGTTTGACGACACGCTGAGCACGTGGAACCCCGTTCGTGCGGTTACCTTTGTGGAGAACCACGACACCCAGCCGGGGCAGGCGCTGCAGTCGTTTGTTCTGCCGTGGTTCAAGCCGAGCGCGTACGCGTGCATCCTGCTGCGCGAGGCGGGCTACCCCTGCGTGTTTTACGGGGACCTTTACGGCATGCCGAACGACGGGAACATCCCCGCGGTGGTGGAGCTACCACTTTTGATGGAGATCAGGAGGCGCTTCGCGTACGGTCGGCAGCGCGACTGGCTGGACGACGCGGACGTGATCGGCTGGACGCGCGAGGGCGACCGCGAGCACGAGGGCTCGGGCGTTGCCGTGGTGCTGACGGACCGCGCCGGAGGGGCCAAGCGGATGCTCGTGGGCGAGGGCCACGCGGGCGAGCTGTGGCACTGCGTGATTGGCGAGGAGAAGGACGTGCGCATCGGGTCGGACGGCTGGGCGGAGTTCGACTGCGGCGGGGGCCGACTTTCCGTCTACCTTTGTGACGCGGCGGCGAGCGTGCTGGAGCACGACTGGGTGAACGCCATCCACACCGAGGACGCGGACCCGTACACCTCGGACGATCCCGTGAGGGCCGAGACCGAGGAGGAGGTTCGCGAGCATCCCGAGCTTGAGGGCGAGATAAAGCGCCTGGTGGAGAAGCCCGTCGGCGACGAGGGGCTGGCCGGCTAGTCGAGTGCGGGCGGAAGCGAGCGGGCGAGCCGACCGGAGCCGACCCGCCCGCTCGTTTGGCGGTGCGTGCGCTTCGCGTGTTGGCGATGCGCGCTATGCGCGGTTGGGCTATGCGCGGTGGAGCGTCAGCCACGCGTCGGCCACGATCTGCGCGTGGTCGAAGGCGAGGCCGTCCGCGCTGGTGACGTGCGCGCGGCGGCGGTGCGTGATGGGCTGCTCCACAACGGTGAACGTGCTGGTCAGACGCGTGTCGCCGTGGGTGAGGACCAGCGTGGTGGCCGCGGGTGCGTCTGTGGCCGCGGCGGCGGGCTCGGCCGCGACGTCGAACCATGCCGCGTCCGCGGCGTCGTCGGCGGCCACGGGGATGGAGCCCTTCTCGTCCAGCGCGACGAACGCGTAGGAGGCGGTCCAGCCGCGGGGGTCGCGGCCGGGCGTGCTGTAGAGGTACATCGGCTCGAGGGCGAGGCCGGTCACGCCGGTCTCCTCGGCAAGCTCGCGCTCGGCGCACTGGTCCGCGGTCTCGTTGGGGTTGCAGAAGCCGCCGGGCGTGGCCCAGCATCCCAGGAACGGGTGGCCGCCGCGCCTCACGAGCAGCAGCTTGAGGCCGCCCTGCGCGCCGGCCTGGCGCGTGAACACGCAGATGTCTGCCGTGAGGGACGGCTGCGGGTACTTCTTGGGCGTGTACTGGGCGAGAAACTCGGCCTCCGTGAAGCCGTTCTTGTCCCTTGGCTCGGGATCAGTCATCGCTGTCACTTTCTTTCTTGTTGTC
>NZ_JBJEHW010000098.1:0-3174 GCF_051876455.1 Parafannyhessea sp. | reverse complement strand
GGCGCGAGGACGTGGTGCTGGCAAGCAAGGTCTACTTCAACGAGGGCTGCCTTTCTCGCACGGCGATCAATCGAGAGATCGACGGCACGCTCAGGCGCCTTGGCACCGATTACCTGGACCTCTACATCATCCACCGCTTTGACTACGACACGCCGATCGAGGAGACCATGGAGGCGCTCGACGGCCTGGTCAAGGCCGGCAAGGTGCGTGCGCTGGGCGCCAGCGCCATGTACGCCTACCAGTTCCACAACATGCAGGTGGTGGCGGACCAGAACGGCTGGACCCGCTTCAGCAGCATGCAGTGCCACTACAACCTGCTGTACCGCGAGGACGAGCGCGAGATGATCCCCGTCTGCCGCCAGTACGGCGTGAGCATCACCCCGTACAGCCCGTTGGCATCGGGACACCTGACGCGCCCGACCTGGGACTCCGACTCAAAGCGCTCCACCACGGACGGCACGATGAGGAACAAGTACGACCACGACCGCCAGATCGACATGCCCGTGATCGGGCGCGTGCACGAGCTGGCGGAGCGCAAGGGCGCCCCCATGGCGGACGTCGCGCTGGCCTGGCACTGGGCCAAGGGCGTTGCCGCGCCCATCGTGGGCTGCAGCAAGCCGAGCCGCGTGGATGACGCGGTGCGCGCGCTCGACGTCAGGCTGACGCCGGAGGACGTGGACTACCTGGACGAGCTGTACCAGCCCCACGAGCTCGTGGGACCCAAGGCCCGCCCGGGCGAGAAGCCCCTGGCAGGAACCGACCGCGTAAGGTAGCGGACGCGCGACGGCGTTGGGCACGTGCGGCCCCAGGCGGAGACCCAACCGCCTGGGGCCGTTCTTCTCGCCCGCGAGCGCCTTCCCGTACGGACGAGTACCGTACTATCTAGTACGGTACTACCAAGTACGGAAGGAATCCCGACCATGACCGTACTCTACATCGACGCGGACGCCTGCCCCGTGACCCGCGAGGCGCTGGTCGTGGCTCGCGCCGAGGGCATCCCCTGCGTGATCGCGGGCAACTCCACGCAGAATCTGGAACGGTCCGTCCGCGCGACGGACCGGCGCGAGCCGCGCGACCCCGAGCACCCAGACCGGGGCTTCTGGGTCAGTACGCTGCAGGTCGGCGTGGGGGCGGACTCGGCCGACTTCGCCATAGTCCAGCGGCTGACGCCCGACGACGTGGTGGTGACGCAGGACATAGGCCTGGCGGACATCGTGCTGGGGCGCGGTGCGCGGGCCATCGGCGTGCGCGGGCGCGTGTACAACCCGCTGACCATAGACTCCATGATGTTCATCCGCCACGAGGAGAAGAAGGTCCGTCGCGCGGGCGGCAGGACCAGGGGTCCCGCGGCGTTCACCGGCGAGGACCGCACGCGCTTCTCGCACAACCTGCGCCAGCTGGTGCGGGAGGCGAAGCAGGCAGCCGGCACGGACTAGCGCCTCGATACGCGACGTTCTTCTCTTTTTTGTTTCCATGGATACAAGATTGTGCTATGCTCAACTTGTTTCCTAGGAATCAAGTAAGCGAGGTGTCGACATGGAGGGCGTGCTCAACCAGCTGGCCGAGTACATGGAGCGGCAGGAGGTGCTCTCGCGCCTGACCGAGGCCGAGGACCTGCACGGCTACAGCTACTCGGAGGTGCACACCATACGGGCCATCGGCGACCTGCCCGAGCCCAACGTGAGCGCCATTGCGGAACGCATGGGCATGACGCGCGGGGCCATCAGCAAGATCGCCAAGCGTCTGCAGGCGGACGGCCTGGTGGAGCCCTATCGGCTGGAAGGCAACCGCCAGAAGGTGCTGTACCGCCTGACGGAGTCGGGACGCCAGCTGTACGACGAGCACGAGCGCAGGCACGCCCTGTGGCTCGAGCGCGACCGCAGGTTCGTGGACGGGCGCGACCCGGCCGAGGTCGCCGCCGTCCAGCGGTTTCTGGCCGACTACAACGACTACCTCAAACGGAAGATCGAAGAGCTTGGAGGATGAAATAAGCCTGCATGACCTTACGCTGCGGATAACCCCAAAGATGGTGCGCGACGCGCAGGGAAACGAGAAGAAGGCCCTGGTCGGGCACCTGGGGACGCACTTTGACGTGATGGACAAGGAGTTCCCGCTGGACTACTGCGTCCGCCCCGGCATCACGTTTGACGTGAGCGCCGCGGCACAGGCCGATCGCGAGGTCGGCGTGGACGACGTCGACCTCTCGCGGGTGGAGAGCGGCATGTTCGTGGCGTTCCGCACTGGCTTCATCGAGGAGGAGGACTACGGCTCGCGCCGCTACTTCACCGAGCATCCGCAGCTTTCCGTCGAGCTGCTGGAGCGACTGATGGACCTGCGCGTGAGCATGGTGGGCGTCGACTTTGCCGGCGTGCGTCGCGGCCGCGAGCACACCCCCATGGACCAGCGCCTGGCGGACCAGGGCATCTTCGTGATAGAGAACCTCTGCAACCTGCAGGAGCTGGCGCGCGCCAAGGGTCCCGCGACCGTCTACACGTTCCCCATGAGCTACGAGGGCGTCACCGGACTCCCCTGCCGCGTGGTGGCGAAAATCTAGCTGCTACCGCCAGCACCTCTTCACGAATCTCAGCGCATCCTCGAGAGACTTGCGGTCCGACTCCCAGCACTCTTCCGGGTGCCTGCGCTCGATCCTGAACAGGCGGGCCGAGCGCAGGCGCGTGGGCACCAGGAAGTGGCTCGCATACCGATAGCCCACGCACTCGTGCGGGTAGGCAAAGCCCGCCGCGTCCAGGCGCGCCATCATGGCATCACACGACTCGCGCGACGGCCACATGGTGTCGCCTCGAAGCCGTCGCTTCCCACCCGAAAGACCGTCGACTCCGTAGGCACGTCCTTCTCCCCTGTTTGCGCGTGATGTTACCCACATCTAACTATACAGGCACGAAAGGGCCTAAACGGACAAGGCTCTGCCACGGCGCCCGGGCCTATCGCGCAAACGCACCCCGCACGAACTCGATCCAGGCTCGCACGTTGCGGTTGACGTAGCCACCCCGCGGCCACGCGAGCGCGAACGTGCTGCGCACCTCCGGACGGAACGCGACCGGGACGATCGCGTCCTTCTCGCCCGTGTCGAACGGACCGGGGTTGCCGTCCTGCGGAAACATGGTCTTGTAGAGAAACGCCGCCGCCAGCCCCCGGCTCACGAAGTCGCGGGTC
>NZ_JBJEHW010000097.1:0-15144 GCF_051876455.1 Parafannyhessea sp. | reverse complement strand
CTTGTTTTGTCTCGTCGGACTGTGAGAGTGCCTCTCGTGGCGTTCCTGCGGCGATGCGGCCTAGAACTGGCATCGCATACGATCGTGCTGGGAGAGCCTGGATATATCCGGTATCGCTATCAACTCCAAGCAGATACGAGACAGTTGCGCCAAGAAGCGAACTCATTTTCAAAATCACGTCGGCCTTAGGGTCGCGCTGGCCGGTCTCCCATCTTGCGATCTGCTGCTGAGTGGTTCCCATCTTCTCCGCAAGCGTCTGCTGGCTCCATCCCTTTGCTCTTCGAGCCTCTGCGATTTTGTACGAACCCAAATTGACCACCTCCGCATATACATCCGTTTGAGCATATTTTTACATCCATTTGGTGTTGACACAACGCCCAAACGGGTGTAAATTAGCCTTGTAAGAAACGCCTAAACGGATGTAAGGAGGCGGACATGCGAGGAAACATGCGGGCTGAACGAGCAAGGAGAGGATTGTCCGAAAGAGAGGTAGCGAAGGAGATTGGCGTCAATGCCAACCAGGTATCGCGTTGGGAGCAGGGATCGCAAGAGCCATCCGGATCAAACCTTCTAAAGCTTGCGGCATTCTACGGCTGCTCTCCTGATTACCTGCTCGATCTCACGCTCGAGCGCAAAAAACAGGTGGTCGCAAGGGGCGAGTAAGCAAATAGAAGCGCCCCCGGCCGTGGCATCGGCGCGAGGGCGACGACATGAGACGGGAGGTCTCGGATGTCGCAAGAGATTGTACCGCAGGTTTTCGACAGCGAGGAGTTCGGAACCATCCGCACGATTGTGCGGGACGGCAACCCGCTTTTCTGTGGGTCGGACGTTGCTAAGGCGCTTGGTTACGCAAAACCAAACAACGCGCTCAACACGCACTGCAAGGGTACCCCGATTCAGGGCACCCTCCAGACACAGGGCGGGCCTCAGACTGTGCGCTTCATAACTGAGGGCGACATGTACCGCCTCATTGCCAGCAGCAAGCTGGAGAGCGCCCAGCGCTTCGAGTCATGGGTGTTCGATGAGGTCATTCCCTCGATTCGCAAGCATGGGGCATACGCGACCCACCAGACGATCGAGAGCATAATCGCCGACCCCAGGAACGGGATAAGGCTCCTCCAGGCGCTGGCAGACGAGCAGGACCGCAACCGCAAGCTCCAGGCGGAGAACAAGGAGATGGAGCCCAAGGCCTTCTTCGCCGACTCCGTCTCGCGCTCGAAGACCTCTGTGCTCGTCGGGGTCATGGCGAAGATCCTCAACCAGAACGGCTACAGGACCGGGCAGAACCGCTTCTTCAAGACGCTCTGCAACGACGGCTACCTGATAGGCACCAAGGGGCGGAACTACCACATGCCGACCCAGAGGGCGCTCGACATGGGCCTCTTCGAGGTCAAGGAGTCCACGCGCACGCATTCGGACGGACATACCTCGATTGACCGCACGACCCTCGTAACCGGCAAGGGTCAGGTCTACTTCGTCAACCGCTACTGCGGCGGGGAGGTGGACTAGATGCCAGGGGACGAGCGTCCGAAGGCCGCGCCGCTGACGCTCTCGGTGGCCGAGGCGAGCGAGCGCAGCGGGTTCAGCCAGCAGGTCATTCGCACGGCCATAAGGCGCGGGGAGCTGCGCAGCCTCATGCCGCACGGCAGGGTGCGCGGGCGCAGGGTGCGCGTGCGCGACCTGTACGCGTGGATGGAGGAGATGGAGCGGGTGAGCCTGGACACCCACAGCGTCATGGGCCCGGGCGAGATCAGGGCGATGGGGTACGCGGTGCCCGGAAGGCTAGCCGGGGACGCCCAGGGCCCGCCCGTGAGGGCGCGGCTGGAGTTCACGGCCCCCAGGGCCGTGGTGGACGGCGCCTGCGCGTGGCTCGCGCGCCACGGCGCCACGGAGAGGACGATGCGCCTCGGGCGCGTCGGGGGAGGAGCGAGCGATGGCAAGGATCAGATGGGACGTTGAGCACCTGGCCGCGTGGGCGGCCGGCGTCGACTGGGGCGAGGTGGCCCGGTGGGCGATCGCGGCCGCGCTGCTGCTCGTGGCCTTCGGGCTCGCGGGGGCCAGCGACTACGCCGACCGCGTGGCCAGCCTGTCGGGGAGGTGGTAGCCGTGGAATCGCTCCACGTGGTGGCCCGCGAGCGCGGCCACGAGCTGGTCTGCGACGGCTGGGACTACTACGACCGCCCGGTGCGCCCGGGGCGCGGCGGCAGGGGCCGCCTGCGCCTGGTCGGGACCTTCGAGACGGACGCCGAGGCCGCCGAGGCGTGGCTGGGGATGGTGCGCCGATGAGCCGGGCGAAGGAGAAGGGCACCCGCTTCGAGAGCGCGGTGGTCGCCTACCTGCGCCGGGAGCTGGGCGACGGGAGGCCGCACAGGGCCGCGCCCGCGGGGGCTCGCGACCTTGGGGACGTGCACGGGCTGTGGGCGCGCGGCCTGCCCGGGATAGCCGAGTGCAAGAACTACTCCGATTGGGGGCGCTCCGACCTTTCCAGGTGGCGGGCCGAGACGCTCGCCGAGCGCGGCAACGCCGGCGCGAGCTGGGCGGCGCTCGTGGTCCACAGGAGGGGCCTGAGCACGGACCCGGCGGGGCCGACCTTCGGGCTGAACCCGGTGGAGATGACACTCCACGACCTGCTGGCCCTGGCGGGCGCGGAGCCCGGCCAGGGGAGCGGCGGCGTGTGGGTCCGGATAGACATGGCCGGCCTCGCCGGCCTGATGAGGGGAGACATGGATGTGCGGGAGTGAGAGGCAGCTGTGCCGCGATGTCGCGGCGATGCTGGGCGGCACCGAGAGGGCCGCGCTGACGGACGGTCACGGCGGCGAGCTCGCCGACGTGACCGAGTACCTGGCGGGCGTGTGCGACATGGCCGTCGCGGTCGCCGGGCTGGCCGAGCTGCCCAGCGATGACGCGGGCGCGCTGGTGAAGGCGCTGGTGCTGTGGCACTGTCGGATGGGTGGTGACGGCGATGAGTAGCGACGACGTGCAGGAGGTGACGCCGGAGCTCGTGGAGCCCCCCGAGCTCTCGACGCGGCTCGACCAGGCGGTGGCCAAGGCCGTGGGGATGGCGGAGACGTGGCCGGAGCGCTTCCAGCCGCGCGTCCCCGCCGACGGCGACGACTACCGCCAGGCAAAGCGCGAGAGGACGGCGCTGCGCAAGGAGCTGTCCGCCATCACGGACGGCCGGAAGGCGATGTTCGCGCCGTGGAAGGACGCGATAAAACGCGGTGAGGCGCGGTTCGCCGACGTGCTGGCGCGCGGCCGCGAGATGGACGCGGCCTACAAGGACGGCATAGACGAGTACGAGCGCGGCCTGGCGCAGTCCAGGATGGAGTCCCTCGCCGGGTACTACGCCGACCTCGCGCCGATGCTGGTGCCGCTCGTGCCCCTGGAGGCGATAGACGCCAGGTGGGGCGCCGAGGACGGCTGGCACAAGGTCGGGGCCAGCGAGGTGCGCATGCGCGAGCAGCTTGAGGGACACGTCCAGGAGATAGCCGACAACGAGGCCCTCATCAAGAGCATGCACTACGACCAGGACGACGAGGAGGCGCTGCGCAGGCGCTACCTGGCGACGCTCGACTTCAGGGGCGCGTGCGTGGAGGTGCAGGCCGAGCGCGAGCGCCGCGAGAGGCTGCGCGAGCTGGACAGGCAGCGGGCGCAGGCGCGTGCCGACGAGGAGCAGGCGCCGGAGGCGGCCCAGGCCGACGGGGCGGCCGCGTGCGGCCACGAAGTCGAGGCGGACGGCCAGTTGCCCATAGCGGAGCGGCAGGCCCCGCAGGCGGGCGCACAGGCGCCCACGGCGGCATCCGGGGTGATCGTGTTCCGCGTGGAGGTGCCACGCGCGAAGGCCCGCGAGTTCGTGGCGGCGATGAGGCGGATAGGCGGCGTGCACGGCAGGCCGTGGAGAGGTGAGGACGATGAGTAGGGACATGGATGCGGCGATCGTGGCGCAGGGCGCGCCCAGGCAGCTGACGATGGCGGACACCATCAACTTCGCGAAATCGGTGGCGGGCGGGAGCCTCCTCCCGCGCGACTACCAGCGCAACCCGGCGAACGTGATAATCGCGGTCAACCTGGGCCAGAGCATGGGCCTCAGCCCGGCGGAGTCGCTCTACAGGATCAACGTGATCCAGGGCAAGCCCACGGCGTCGGCGGAGCTCATCGCGGCGCAGGTGCGCAAGGCCGGCCACAAGCTGCGCATCTCCAAGGACGAGGCGAGGCAGAGCGTCACCGCCACCATCGTCCGCTGCGACGACCCGGACTACCCCATAAGCGAGACGAGGGACGCGGCGTGGGCGCAGCGCATGGGCCTGGCGTCCAAGGACAACTACAGGAAACAGCCCATGACGATGCTCACCTGGCGCGCCATCACGGCCGTGGCGAGGGAGGCGTGCCCCGAGGCGCTCTACGGGGTGGCCTACACGCCCGACGAGATGCGCGACATGGACCCGCAGCCGGCCCAGGAGGCCACGTCCGGGCACCAGCCAGCCCAGGGCGGCCAGGCGGACCTGGGGGCGGTGCGCGTGGCGTACGCGGCCTACAGGCGCGCGACGGGGGCCACCAACGCCCAGGCGATGGCCGACGTGTGCGCGGCGGTGGGCGCGGCCGACATGCGCTCGATGACCCAGGCGCAGGCGGACCAGGCGGAGGCGTGGCTCAGGTCGCACGCCGCTGCGGGCCAGGCGCAGGAACCCGACGAGGCGGCCCTGGCCGACGACGGGCGCGTGGGCACCCAGCCCGCGGAGCCGGAGCCCGAGGCCGAGGCCGAGGCCGAGCAGGAGCCCGTGGAGCCCGACCTCTACGGAGAGGAGCTGGAGTTCTGATGGCGGCGAGCATAAACGCGGTGGCGCTCTCGGGGAACCTGGCCCGGGACGCCGAGGAGCGCCAGGCGGGCGAGGCGGTGGCGCTGAGCTTCCCCCTGGCCGTGTCCGAGCGCCGCAAGGACCCGCAGACGGGCGAGTGGGGCGACAGGGCGAGCTACGTGGACGTGACCTACTTCGTGCGCTCCGACAGGGCGCTGGCGTGGCTGCGCGAGGCGCTCGCGAAGGGCGCCCACGTCACAGTGCAGGGGCGCCTGCGCCAGGACCGCTGGACCGACAGGCAGACCGGAGAGCGGCGCTACAGGCTGGGCGTGGTGGCCGACGTGCTGGACTGCCCTGGGGCGCGCACGGAGCCCCAGGCCGCCCCGCAGGCCCCACGGGCCGGGACGAGGCCGCAGGCCGCCACGCCGGCGGCACCTGGCTACAGGGCGGCGGTGCCGCCGGCCGCGCCTGGGCCCTACGACGAGGACATCCCGTTCTAGGGGGGTGCAGGCGATGGCGACGAGGGGCGGCGGCGTCTACTTCCCCGTGGACGCGGGGTTCTGCGACACGATGGTGGCGCGCATGATAACGAGGCGGCTCGGGGCCGAGGGCTTCGCCGCCTACGTCCGCATGCTCTGCTGCCTGCTCAACGAGCCTGGAGGCCGCCTGCCCCTCGCCATGGACGACGAGTGGGAGGTGCTGAGCGAGCGGCTCGGCCTCCCGCTCGGCACCACGAGGGAGCTGGTCTCGCTCATGGAGCACTACGGGGCCCTCGTGAGGCCGGACGGCGGCGGGTTCGTCATGAGCCCGCAGGTGAGCGCCGGGCTCGCCGCCCGCGAGGAGATCGTGGAGAAGCGCAGGGCCGCCGGCAGGGCGTCGGGCGAGGCCAGGCGCAGGAAGGCCTCCGACGGGTAGCGAGCATGTGTTCAAGCAAGTGTTCGAGCATGTGCCGAGCACTGACTTACGTACTTACTTACTGACTTACTTACTGAACACCTCACTAGTAAGTCTCCCTTACTAGAGAGGTTGACTGACAAGCGAGGGCGGGGCCGGCGATGTCGAAAACAGTGTCGAAAACTCGCCGGCCACCCGCCTGGGAGGGGAGAGCCATGGGACAGACGATTGAAGAGGTCGAGGACGCCGCGTACGGCTGCGTGCTGGCCGAGGCGGAGCGCTGGGAGAACCAGGCGGACGAGGAAGAGGAAGAGGACGGAGACGACGATGACGACGATGAGCGCTGACGAGAAGGTGGTGGTTCAGGTGAGGGACACGGTGTTCATGCCGCACCCGCTCGACGCCACGGCGTCCGACGACGAGCGCCTGGCCCTGCTGCTCCTCATGGGGCGCGTGGCCGAGGCCTCGGGCCGGAGCATGGCGGAGGTGCGGGAGGCGACCTACCGGCTGTGGGGGCACATGATAGCCGGCGGCCCGGCCGGGGGCAGGCCTTGACGCGGCGGGATGGGGCATCAGCCCCAAGCGCCCCAAAATCACGGAAGTGGACGGCGTGGTCGTGGTCGGAGCTGCAGCTGGTGTGGCGGCACCCGGACATGACGGCCGCAGAGCTCGCCGACATGCTCCCGGGGCGCACGCCCAAGGCGGTGCGCCGGGTGCGCGAGCGCTACGGCAGGTGGCGCACCGAGGGCGTGGTTCCGCTGTGCCAGCGGTGCGGCGAGCACCCGGTGTTCTTCGAGGACCCGCAGGCGCGGCGCTGGGGCCTGTGCCGGGAGTGCGCCCAGGCCGAGAAGGACTGGCGCGACAGGAACGCGGACCGGATCGCGCGCGAGAACGCTGCGCGGCGGCAGAGGAAGCACAAGAGGAAGGGGCGCAGGTGAGCGACTCGAAGCGCGGGCGAAGCGCGGCGAGGGGCCCGCAGGCGGGCCAGCCCAGGCTCGCGGTGGACTGGGTGCCGACGGCGGAGCTGGTGCCCTACGCCGGCAACGCGAAGCAGCACCCGGACGGGCAGGTGGACGAGATTTGCGAGAGCATAAAGGAGTTCGGCTTCAGCGACCCCGTGGGCGCGTGGCACGACCAGGACGGAAGCCCCATCATCGTCGAGGGGCACGGCCGCGTGCTCGCGGCGCAGAGGCTCGGCCTGGCCACGGTGCCGGTGGTGTGGCTCGACCACCTGGACGACGAGGGGCGGCGCGCATCACGCGCGACGAATGCGGGCGGGCCTGCGAGCCGTTCGCCCGCGAGTTCGACCGGGTGTCGCGCGAATCCGCAGCCAGGCACGGCGTGAGGCCGAGGCGCTTCTCCCTGGCGGCCTTCCTGAGATAGCCAGCCTACGTGGCATGGTGCAGTTGCGGGCGCTCGGCTTCGGCCGGGCGCCCGTTTTCGTGCCGCGACAATGGGCGGCATGGGAGCAGCGGGCATAGACGGATTCACGCGGGCCTGGTCGGAGCCGAGCCAGCTGGAGCGGGTGACCAACTGGGCCGCCCGCGGATGCACCATGGCCGAGCTCGCCCACAACATGGGCATCAACCCCGACACGCTCTACCGCTGGTGCCACAGGCACCCGGAGCTCGACAAGGCGATACGCGACGGCCGCGCCATGTCGGTGGAGGCCATCGAGGACGCGCTCTTCCGCTCCGCCCTCGGCCTCGACTACGAGGAGAGCGAGGTCACGGAGGTGGAGCAGCGTCCGGACGGCACGCAGCGGAAGCACGTGCGCAAGGTACGGACGAAGGTGCGCCCCAGCGTGGCGGCGCAGATCTTCTACCTGAAGAACCGCGCGGGGTACCGCGACAACCCGCCGGAGGCGCCGCAGGCGGACGCCGGCGTGCCGGAGGACCCGCTGAGCGCAGCGCTTGCGGAGCGCGCGAGGGGGCTCGACGATGGGGCTTAGCGGCCGCCAGCTCGACGTGCTGGCCTTCCCCTACACGCGCTACGACGCCCTGGTGTGCGACGGCTCCGTGCGCTCGGGCAAGTCATCCATAATCAGCGTGGCCTTCGTGGACTGGGCCATGCGCACCTTCGGCGGCCAGCGCCTGGGCATCTGCGGCAAGACCATCGACGCCGCGCGCAAGAACGTCATAGAGCCATACATGGCAATGTCGTGGCCCACGCGCCACATGGGATACGCGCTCCGGTGGCGCGGGGGCGAGAACGTCCTGGAGGTCTCCTGGCACGGCCGCACGAACGCCTTCGAGCTCTTCGGCGGCAAGGACGAGGGCTCTCGAATGCTCATCCAGGGCCGCACGCTCGCCGGCGTGCTCATGGACGAGGTCGCGCTCATGCCCCGGAGCTTCGTGGAGCAGGCCGTGGCGCGCTGCTCGGTGCCGGGGAGCCGGCTGTGGTTCGACTGCAACCCCGAGGGCCCGACGCACTGGTTCAAGCGCGAGTGGATAGACCGGGCGGCCGAGAAGAACGCGCTGCGCCTGCACTTCACCATGGACGACAACCCGGGCCTGACGCCGGAGGTGCGGGCGCGCTACGAGCGCATGTACAGCGGCGTCTTCTATCGCCGCTACGTGCTCGGCGATTGGGTGCGGGCCGAGGGCCTCGTCTACCCGGACCACGAGAATGCGCTTGAGGGCCCGTGGCAGCCCGAGGACGGCAGGCCGGTGCGCTGGGCGGTGTCAATCGACTACGGCACGCAGAACGCCTTCGCGGCGCTCCTGTGGGCCCGCCAGGGCGGCACGTGGCACGCCGTCCGGGAGTTCTACTATTCGGGCCGCGCAGAGGGCCACCAGATGACCGACGCCGACTATGCCGGGCGCGTGGAGGCCCTGTGCGAGGGCGTCCCCGGCGAGGTCGAGGTGATAGTGGACCCGAGCGCAACCAGCTTCATGGCCGAGCTGCGCCGGCACGGGGGCCAGCGCTTCCGCGTGCGCCACGCCCGCAACGACGTGGAGGACGGCCTGCGCGAGACGGCCGCGTGCATGCAGGCCGGCCTGGTCCGCATCGGCCGGGAGGCGTGCCCGGCCCTGGTGCGGGAGCTCGGCGGCTACGTATGGGACGAGGCCCACGGGGACGGCGAGAGGCCGCTGAAGGTGGACGACCACGCCTGCGACGCCCTGCGCTACCTGGTGGCGACGGAGCGCGTTAGCAAGGAGCTTGAATCGCCTGGGGAGAGCTACAAGAGCGTTTTCGGGAGGTAGGGCATGCCTGAGCCGTCGAGCCGCAGGACCATGAGGACGTGGCAGGACTTCGAGCGGGCCGTGGCCGGCGGGAGGCGCGAGGCCTTCGTGCTGGGGGCCATAGACGCGCACGTCCACGGGCCGCTGTGCCGCACGGCGCTTGACGCCGACGAGTACGACCACCAGCGCAACGTGACCATAAACAGGTACGTGCAGACCATCTTCACGCTGACCGGCTCGCCCGTCGAGGACTTCACCGCGAGCAACGCCAAGGTGGCGAGCAACTTCTTCAACCGCCTGAACACGCAGCGCTGCATGTACAGCCTGGGCAACGGCGTCACCTTCGCCTCGGCGGGGGCCGACGGCGACGCGACCAAGCAGGCCCTGGGCCCGCGCTTCGACCACGACCTGCGCGACTGGGCGTATGCCGCGCTCATCCACGGCGTGGCCTTCGGCTACTGGAGCGGGACGAGGCTCTACGCCTTCGAGGTGACCGAGTTCGTGCCGCTGTGGGACGAGGTGACCGGCGCCCTGCGCGGCGGGATACGCTTCTGGCGCCTGGACGCGGACAGGCCCATGACCGTGACCCTCTACACGGAGGACGGCTACGTGACCTGGGTCACGGAGGACACCGGCCACGGCGCCGTGCTCCGCATGGTGCAGGACCTGACGCCGTACCGCACGCAGGTGGCGACCTACCCGGACGGCACGCAGGAGGTAGTGGGAGAGGGCAACTGGGACGCGGGCCTGCCCATCGTGCCGATGTGGGGCAGCCGCCTGCACCAGTCCACGCTCGTGGGCATGCGCCAGGCAATAGACAGCTATGACCTCATACAGAGCGGCTTCGCCAACGACCTGACCGACGTGAGCCAGGTCTACTGGATCGTGGAGAACTGCGGCGGCATGAGCGACGCCGACCTGGCGCGCTTCCGCGACCGCCTGAAGGTGCTGCACATAGCGAACGCCGACACAGACCAGGGCGGGAAGGTCACGCCGTACAGCCAGGAGGTGCCGTACCAGGCGCGCCAGGCGTACCTGGACGGCATCGAGACGCGGATCTACCGCGACTTCGGCGGCCTGGACGTGACGGCCCTCAGCGCCGCGAGCAAGACGGCGACCGAGATAGAGGCGGCCTACCAGCCGCTGGACGAGAACGCCAGCGACTTCGAGTACCAGGTGGAGCAGGCCATCCAGCGCCTCCTCGCGCTCCTCGGCATCGAGGACAGCCCGGAGTTCAAGCGCCAGCGCGTGACCAACCAGCTGGAGCAGGTGCAGATGGTCGCGCAGGAGGCCCAGTGGCTGGACCGCGAGACGGTGCTGCGGAAGCTCCCCAACGTCTCCCCGGACGAGGTGGCCGAGATCCTCGCGCGCTCGGACGGCGACGACGCGGAGCGCTTCGGCGTCCTTGGCGGTGACGGCGCGGAGGCCGAGTGATGGCGTACTCGGACCCGGGCCACGAGGCGGCCGAGGAGGAGATACGCAAGCTCTCCAAGCGCCTCCATGCGGCCTACAACAAGGCATACAAGGAGATGCGGAGGAAGGCCAAGGCCGACCTGGAGCGCCAGGCCGAGGCGGACGCCGAGATGGCCGCCAGGGTCAAGGCCGGCGACATGACGGAGGAGCAGCTCAAGGCGTGGCGCAAGGGCCGCGCGGCCGACGCCACGTGGTACGCGCAGATGGTGGACCAGCTCGCCATGGAGATGGCCCAGTGCGACCGGCAGGCGGCCGCCATCGTCAACGGCGCGAGCCCGGCCGTCTACGCCGAGAACGCCAACTACGGGGCCTTCCAGGTCGAGCGGGCGGCGAACGTGGACACGTCGTTCGCCCTCGTTGACGCCGACACGGTCGCAGGGCTCGTGCGCGACCACCCGGACCTGCTGCCGCAGGTGAGCCCCAATCCCTCGAAGGCCGAGGCGTGGGCGAGGAAGAAGGTGACCAGCGCCATAACCCAGAGCGTGCTCGTCGGCGAGTCGGTGCCGGACGCGGCGCGCCGCCTGCGCTCCGTGGTGGACATGGACGAGCGCGCGGCCACCAGGGCCGCCAGGACCGCGCTCACGGGCGCAGAGAACGCCGGGCGCGTGTCCTCGTACGACCGCGCGCGCGGCATGGGCATAGACGTGCGGGCGCGCTGGATGGCCACGCTGGACAGCCGGACGCGCGACAGCCACAGGCAGCTCGACGGCGAGGTGGCGGGAGACGACGGCAGGTTCTCCAACGGCCTTCGCTACCCGGGCGACCCCACGGGGCCGGCATCCGAGGTGTGGAACTGCCGCTGCACGCTCGTGGCGGCCATGCCCGGCTACGACGCCTTCGAGGACCGCAACGCCTCGAAGCTGGAGACCAGCTACGAGGAATGGAAGGCGGGGAGGGACCCGAAGAAGCCCAAGCCAAGCGGTCGCACCCTGAAGGAGTTCATGGACACGCCTGCGGCCGAGAGGGCAGCCCGCCGGGCCGGAATCAGCAATGCGCAGCTGCGAAGGCGCATCGTGGCGAGGCTCGGCGCCGACGGGAAGACAGGTAGAGACTTCCCGTCGATGACCAGGGCAGAGCAGCAGGAGGTCCTGTCGCGTGCCGTCAGCAGCGGGACGCATGCCGCGGGCTCCGGCGCCAGTGCGAGGTGGGCATCCCAGTATGCGAACGAGACCATGGAGATAGTGCCCGCATCTGGCAAGGCCGTGCATCTAGAGGGGGACCCGCTTGGCGTGCCCGTCCCGGACGACGTGTTCCCCATGCTGAAGGGGGCGAGCGTCTCGCACACCCACACTACCCCGATAGCAGGGACGTTTGGGACGGACGACATCAACCTGACTGTGGACGGTAAGGTGAAGTCGCACGAGGTCCATGCGACGCTAACCGGAATCACGTACCGGCTTGACAGGCTCCCCGGATGTACGGACGAGATGGCAGAGGAGTTCAAGAGGGACTTTGCAGCATACGACGCGTCGACTATCGATGACCTCAGCTATGCTTTCTGGCAGGAGCACTACCAGCAGGCGGGAGTGCCGATGGACGATTACGATATGATTGAAGTTGACAAGCTGTTGAAGCCCAAGCTTCACGAATGGCTCTCGGAGCACGCAGGCGAGTATGGCTTCAGATATACGACTAGAGAGGGGCAAGGCCTATGAACGGCCTGTACGTAGAGAAGTACAGGGCCTCGGGCAAACTGGCTGACGGGACCCTCTCCAAGGCCATCTTGTGCTCGTTCGAGGCTCTGCGCGCTGGCAGGGCGCACATACCCGCAGTGTTCGCCATGTACAGGGAAGATGACGTGCGCGCGGTTCTCGATGACGAGGACTACGCCGAATGGGAGGCCAAGCGCAAGGAGGCGCTCGGGGAGTGAGCCATCCCGCAAGAAACGGCTGGTTCCAAAACGCGACCAAGATTTAGGCCCCCGCCACCACGGCGGGGGCCTTTCTCATGCCGCGTGACCGCCGGGCGACCATGGCCGCGAGGTGATGCAGCCATGGCAGACGACGGGCTGAGGGTGAACGCGGACAACACGGAGGCGTGGCTTGCGGCCGTGGCCCCGGCGCTCGCGCGCGGGCTGGAGCAGGTGGGCATGGCGGCCGAGGGCCACGCAAAAGCAAAGTGCCCGGTGGACACAGGCCGCCTGCGCAACTCGATAACGCACGTGCAGCTGGACACGCACCATGAGGCGATAGGCACGAACGTCGAATATGCCCGCTACGTCGAGCTTGGGACCAGCCGGGCCAGAGCGCAGCCCTATCTCACGCCTGCGGCGACCGGGCACAGCGCCGAGTACCGCGCAATCATGGAGGCCGCCCTCGGCAAGTCGTGACCCCGTGACCCCATGCAGACAATCACACCTGACCAGCGGGGCAAGGCATCGCCCCGCCCCACGCGGCGGGGCACGCCGCAAGGCCGCCCGAGGCACAGGGCGGGGACGGAGGGGACCATGGCACTCACGCGCAAGATGCTCCGAGCAATGGGCATCGAGGACGAGAAGGCGGACGAGATCATCGAGGCGCACGCCGAGACCGTGGACGCGCTCAAGCAGAAGGCGGCGGACGCGGGCAGGGGCGGCGAGGAGGCCGAGACGCTCCGCAAGCAGGTGGAGCAGCTCAAGGCCGAGCTCGCCAAGGCCCAGGAGGCAGGCGACCCCGACGGCATCAAGGCCAAGTACGAGGAAGAGCGCAAGGCCTTCGAGGACTACAAGGCGCAGGTGGCCGCGAAGGACGCCGACCGCACCAAGCGCACGCTCTACCGCAGGCTCCTCGCCGACGCGGGGGTGGACCCCAGGCGCATGGACTCCATCATGCGCGTGGCCGACCTCTCCAAGGTCACGGTCAAGGACGGCGCCATCGAGGGCGCCGAAGAGCTGGAGAAGGGCATCAAGGAGGACTGGGCGGACTTCATCCCGACCACGTCCACGCAGGGCGCCAAGCCCGCGACCCCTCCCAAGGCGGGCGGCGAGCCCCAGCCCGACCTCAGCAAGATGACCGCGGCCGAGTACATCAACTGGAAGCATTCGCAGAAGTAAGGAGCCATCATCGTGCCAAACACCATCCTCACCGCCGAGGTCATCGCTGGCGAGGCCCTGGACGTGCTGCGCAACAACGCGGTCATGCCCAACCTGGTCTACCGCGACTACAGCGGCGACTTCGTGCCCGGCGTCGGCCAGACAATCAGCGTCCGCAAGCCCGCGAGCTTCGTGGCGAACGAGTACGCCGGCACCCTGACCGTCCAGGACGCCACCGAGACCAGCACCTCCGTAACCATGGACAAGCACCTGGACGTCTCCTTCGCGGTCACGTCCAGGGAGATGACCATGGACATCGCGGACTTCTCCGCGCAGTTCCTGACGCCCGCAATGCAGGCCTTCCTGGACAAGGTCGACGGCTACCTCATCGCCGCCGGCGTCGCGGCCGCGAAGAAGACAGTTGCGACCAGCGCGGCCGTCACCCAGGCGAACATCGTGGAGGCCCGCCAGGCCATCGTGCAGGGCAAGGCGCCCACCACGGACCGCAACTTCGTGTTCGGCCCGCAGATCGAGGCCGACCTGCTGAACACCGAGCTCTTCGTCAACGCAAGCGCGTCCGGCGACACCGCCGGCCTCCAGGAGGCCAGCATCGGCCGCAAGTTCGGCCTGGACTGCTATACCGACCAGAACTGCGAGAATGCGAAGGGCACCGAGGACGACGGCCTGGTGTTCCACAAGAACGCCCTCGCCCTCGTCACCCGCCCGCTGGAGCTGCCCCAGGGCGCCGCTAACGCATCCGTGGCCAACTACGACGGCTTCGGCATCCGCGTGGTCTACGGCTACGACATGCAGACCAAGACCGACACCGTCTCCCTCGACATGCTGTGCGGAGTGAAGGCGCTCTACCCCGAGCTCATCGCCTGCGTCAAGCGCACAGTGGCGACCGCCTAATGTCCGCCATGCTGGGCGCGGTCCTCGCGAGCATCAACAACTACTTCGCCGGCGATCCCGTGCGCGGGCGCTGGGCCGTCGCCGGCGGCGAGGTGTCGCCGGCGTCCGGCCAGGCGCTTGCCCTGGAGGGCGGCCAGTGGTGCATCATCGCGGGCTCCGCGCTCAACGACGGGCTGCACCGGCAGGGGGCGGGCGGCCTCGCGGACGAGGAGTTCGAGGGCACCGTAACGCCCCTGCGCATCCCGCGCGACCTGCTCGGCCTCGTCGCCGAGATCGAGGCGTGGCAGGACGCCCAGGACGCGGCGGCCGGGCCGTACGCCTCCGAGAGCTTTGGAGGCTACAGCTACAGCCGCGCGACCGACCCGGCGACCGGACTCCCCATGACGTGGGAGGCGGCCTTCCGCTCCCGCCTGAACCGCTGGAGGAAGCTATGAGCCTCCTCCAGCGCATGGGCCAGACGGTCACCCACCTGGTCGTGACCGAGACCGACGACGGGGAGGGCGGCACCGTGGCCACCATGTCCGACGGCGGCACCTTCCGCGCCGCGTGCTCGCGCGACTCGGCGCAGCCGGCCGAACTCGGTGGCAAGGTGCGCCAGAGCGACACGTGGACGCTCCTATGCCCGCGCGGGACCGGCCTGCGCTTCCACGAGCTGGTGCGCCTGGAGGACGGGACGAGGCTCCGCGTCACCACGACGCCCCAGGCGGCGCCGGATGGGGCCGGCATAGACGCCGAGCGCGTCACCGCCGAGGGGGTGGACGCATGACGCCGGATGCGGCCTTCACGGCCTGGCTCTCCGGGGCATGCGGGGCCCCGGCGTACGCGGAGGGGCACGTGCCAGACTCGGCCGCGTACCCCTTCGCCACCTTCTCCC
>NZ_JBJEHW010000096.1:0-3239 GCF_051876455.1 Parafannyhessea sp. | reverse complement strand
GGCGAGACGCGAACGGGGCGGCCGCCCGTCCGGACGGTCGCCCCGCTCTTGTTGGTCGTATGCCCTGCGGTGCCAGGAGGAGCCTGCTGCCAGGCTACGAGCTCTGCTTGGTGAGGTCGTACACCGTTACGCCGTCGACCGTTTTGGACTCGAAGTTCTCCTTCACCCAGGACTCTATCTGGCTCGAGGCGTCCGAGCCGCCGATCTGCGTGCCGCCCGTACCGCCGCTCGCGATGTAGTAGTGGACAAGGCCTTGCTTGACCCACTTCTTGAACTGCGCGAGCGTGGGCGAGGGGTCGCTTCCGTTGAAGCCGCCGATGGGCATGACCGGGCACTCAGTCGCGAGTTGGTAGCTTGCGGCGTTCTGCGAGCCCGTGGTCGCGGCGACCCAGCGGTACTTGCCCGAGTTGGCCTTGAGCAGCTTGGCGAGCTTGGACGAGACGGAGCCCGACGAGCCGCCGAGAAGACCGCCCATGCCGCCAGAGCCATATCCCGTGCCCGCGCCGGGACCGCCGGCCGTGCCGCTGGGCGGGGTGCCGCCCTGGCCGCCGGTGGTGGCGGACCCGCTCGCGCCGCCGGAGCCTCCGGGGCCGCCCATGGTGCCGGAGCCGCTGCCAGTTACGCTTGGCGGCTGCATGCCGGTCGAGCCCGTACTGGTGCCTGTACTGGTGCCGGTCCCGACGTTTGAGCTGGTAGACTGCGCGCCCGAGCTGCCGGTGGGCGCCTGGGGCATGCCTGTCGTCTGGCTGCCGGCGGACGTGCCGGGCGCGCCGCCCTGGCCGCCCATGCCATTGCCGCCGCCCGGGCCGCCCTGTCCGCCGCCCATGGTGGAGTCTCCGCTCACGCTGGGGCCGGCCGTCACGATGGAGCCGGTGTGCGCCGTGGCTGCGGTGTAGAGGCTGTAGCTCACGGGTCCCACGGCGGCAGAGAGGATGGCGAGCGCCAGGGCCATGGACTCGAGCCTGGTCATGCCTGCAGGTTGGATGGCCAGGTGTCGGGCGGGCAGGGCCGCCTGCTCGCTTGCGGGTTCCTGCCGAGCGGGCTCGTCCTTCTCGCCCGCGGGGATGGGTACGACGGTCGCCGCCGCGGTGGTGGTACCTGCCCTGCGCCAGGCGACGGCCTGCAGGATGGCGGAAGCTACGGCCAGCCCGAGGGCGATCGGGCGCAGCGCCCAGATCCAGTCGGAGCGCTCGAGCAGCACCACGGCCCAGATGCCGCACGCGAGCGCGAGCACGATGCCCATGACCCGCGCCCATGCAAGGCTCCTGCATTTGACCAGGTAGAACACGCAGATTGCCGCAAGCGCCGCCGTCGCGGGCGCAAGGGCCACGGTGTAGTACTGGTGGATGGTGCCCCCCATGAAGCTGAAGATGGCACCCGTGACCAGGAGCCAGCCGACCCAGGCGATCACCTGGGCGCGTCGCACGCTCGTGCGGGGCGCCTTGGCCAGGCAGACGAGCGCGACCACGATGCCCGCGAGCGCCACGGGCGCGAGCCACGACCACTGCGTGCCCCACACGCCGTCGAACAGGCGCGTGATGCCGGTCTGGCCCCACATGCCCGACTGTCCCGTGGCGATGGTCGTGGTGGTGGAGCCGCCATAGCCGCCGGCGCCTCCCGCGACCACGGCGCCCTCCATGGAGCCGGTGATGCGGCCCAGGCCGTTGTAGCTGAAGGTGAGCTCGATAAAGGAGTTGGTCTGCGAGCCGCCGATGTACGGGCGCATGCTCGCGGGCACCAGCACGGTGAGCGCCACCCACCAGCCGGCGCTCACCACGAGCGCACCCACGGCGGCAGCGCTGTCGAGCAGTCGCCTGCGCCAGCCCGTGGGGCTTGCGAGCAGGAAGGCAACCGCAAGCCCCGGCAGGATCAGGAACGCCTGAAGCTGCTTGGTGAGGAAGGCGAACCCGCACGCCACGCCCGCGAGCGCCATCCACGCGGTGCGGCTGCGGTTGCCGGCGGCCGTGGGCTCGTACTCCAGCGCGCGCAGCACGCAGTGCACGCAGCAGACAAGCAGCAGCATGAGCAGGGCGTCGGGGTTGTTGAAGCGGAACATGAGGCACGCCACGGGCGTGGTCGCGAGTGCCGCGCCCGCGAGGATGCCGGCCCAGTGGCCAAACTGCCTGCGCACCGTGGCGTACAGCAGCCAGACGCACAGCACGCCCATGATGGCCTGCGGAACCAGGATCGACCAGCTTGACAGGCCAAAGATCCTGACCGCGAGCGCCATGGGCCAAATTGCGGCGGGCGGCTTGTCCACCGTGATGGAGTTGCCGGCGTCGGACGAGCCCCACAGGAACGACCACCAGTTGGTGGAGCCCGCCTGGGCCGCCGCGGAGTAGAACTCGTTGGCGTAGCCAGACCTGGAGAGCCCCACCAGGTACAGCAGCGCCGTGGCACTAAGGAGTAGGGCGAGCGAGAAGAGCTCGCCCCGCGACCGCCTGGGCAGACGTTTGCCGGCAAGGATCATGCGTGCCCCCGTCCGCAGGGGTGCAGCGCGACCATCTGCCGCGCCTGCGCCGCGTCCTGCCACGAGGCTGCGTCGCGTGCGTTCCGGCTGTGCGCCGCCCGGGGTTGCACGGAGGCGATCTGGGTGTCGAGCCTGTGCGTGCGGATCGCGGCGCGCAAGCGCCTGATGCCCGCGAGGTCCTGGCGCACGGTCTTGGGGATGTCGACTGTGGTGTTGGTGTCCTCGACCCAGGTGACGGGCACCTCTCGCAGGGTCAGGCTCGCCTGCCGGGAGACGACGAGCAGCTCCGTGTCGAAGAACCACTCGTTGTCCTGCACGATGGGAAGGAAGGCGCGGGCTGCCTGCGCGCGCATCGCCTTGAAGCCGCACTGCGCGTCGGCAACGTGGTAGGAAAACGCAAGGTTGAGCAGCAGGTTGTAGCAGCGCGATATGAACTCGCGCTTGAGACAGCGCGTGGTGTGGGACCCGCGCGAGAGCCTGCTGCCGTAGGCGACGTCCGCGGAGCCTGCGAGCAGCGGCGTGACCAGCGCGGGAATCGCGTCCAGGTCGGTCGATAGGTCGACGTCCATGTACGCCACGACCCGTGCGTCGGACGCGAGCCAGACGCGCTTGAGGGCGCGGCCGCGGCCCTTCTCGTCCAGATGGATTGCGCCCACGTGGATGGGGTCCTGGTCGCTCATCTTGCGCGCGATGGCCAGCGTGTCGTCTGTGCTCGCGTTGTCCGCGACCGTCACCCTCCAGCTGAACTGCGCGTTCTTGCGCAGCCACT
>NZ_JBJEHW010000095.1:0-3248 GCF_051876455.1 Parafannyhessea sp. | reverse complement strand
GAGGAGATGATGACCAAGCTCGACAACAGGAGCCTCGACACCGCGCACTCGGTCTACCTCGGCATCTACCAGCAGCTCGTCACCACGAGGGGCGGCGAGGTCGTCAAGCACTACAAGCGCTACCCGCGCGACTTCTTCGACCTCGTGGTGGTCGACGAGTGCCACAGGAGCTCCGCCGACGCCGGCAGCAACTGGCACGAGATACTGGACTACTTCGGGGAGGCCACCAAGATCGGCCTCACCGCCACACCGAAGGACGACGAGGACCCCTCGCGCTCCAACTTCGCCTACTTCGGCGAGCCCATCTACACCTACTCGCTCAAGCAGGGCATCGAGGACGGGTTCCTGGCCCCCTACAAGGTGGTCATCCCGGAGCTAGACATCGACATCCACGGCTACACTCCCGCGCCCGGCACCACCGACGTGGACGGCAACCCCATCGAGATACGCACCTACACCCAGCGCGAGTTCGACCGCAACATCATCGTGGCCGAGCGCCGCGAGCTGGTGGCCAAGCGCATCAGCGAGTACATGGCCGCCAACGACATGCGCTACGCCAAGACCATCGTGTTCTGCGAGGACATCCCTCACTGCCAGGAGATGGTGAGGCTGCTCGAGAACGAGAACGCAGACCTCGTGGCCGAGAACCCGCACTACGTCCAGCAGATCACAGGCGACAACGAGGTGGGCAAGGCCCAGCTCGACTACTTCATCGAGAGCAAGTGCAAGTACCCCGTCATCGCCGTCACGAGCCGCCTGATGAGCACGGGCGTCAACGCCAAGACCTGCGAGCTCATCGTGCTCGACCGCACAATCGGATCCATGACCGAGTTCAAGCAGATCATCGGGCGCGGCACGCGAGTCGTGGAGCGCTACACGGTAGAGGGCGAGGAGAAGTCCAAGATGTACTTCACCATCATGGACTTCCGCAGCAACTACGAGCTGTTCAACGACCCCGACTTCGACGGCGACCCCACAGGAGGCGGCACCGTCGTCGTGCCCCCCGGCGGCCCGATGCCCAAGCCGCCCATCAGGCCCGTCGAGCCGCCCGTGCCGCCCACGCCAGCGCAGAACCGCCGCGTCGCCCGCGTCAACGGCGTGGAGGTCGAGATCGTGGGCGAGATGGTGCGCTTCCTCGACGAGGACGGCAACCTCGTGCAGATGAACCTCACCTCCTGCGTGAGGAACAACATCCTCGGCCACTACGAGACCCTCGAGGACTTCCGCCAGGCGTGGCTTCTCACCAAGAGCAAGGACGTGATGGCCAGCCAGCTGCTGCTCGAGATGGACTGGTCGGAGAACTTCGAGACCCGCTACGGCTACAAGGTCGACCCCTTCGACATCGTGGCCTGCATCGGATACGACGCCGACCCGCCCGTGTCGAGGTTGCGGCGCACCCGCAGCGGCGGCGTGACGCGCTTCGTGGCCCAGGAGCGCTTCGACGAGCCTGCGCGGGGACTGCTGAGGCTGATGCTCGACGCGTACGCCGAGATGGGCTTCGAGAGGCTCAGGGACCTCGCCGTTTTCAACCTGCCGCAGTTCAAGGCGGCCGGGTGGACCAAGCTGTCCGCCGTGAAGAAGCTCGGCGGCAAGGAACGCTACTACGGGCTGCTCTCCGAGCTGGAGAACGCCCTCTACGAGAAGGAGTAGATAGATGACGCTTGCAAACCTCGTGAAGCGCCTCGAGGACATCATGCGCGCTGACAACGGCATCGACGGCACCGCGCAGAGGCTGTCCCAGATCGTGTGGATCCTCTTCCTCAAGGTCTTCGACTACAAGGAGGAGGAGGCGGAGCTCGACGACGGCTACGAGCCGGTGATACCGCAAGGCTACCGCTGGCGCGACTGGGTGCCCTACGAGACGGCCACCGCCTACCGCACCGGAGACGAGCTGCTCGACTTCGTGAACAACGACCTGCTCCACGTCCTGCGCGGCGAGCCAACCAAGGGTGCCGACGGGGTCGAGAGGGTCCTGTTCTCCTCCGAGAGCCCGCGCGCGCTGCTGGTCAAGGAGTTCATGCAGCGCACCCACAACTACGCGCAGAACGGCGTGCAGCTGCGCCAGGTGCTCGACCTGTTCGAGGAGGTCGACTTCTCGGACGCAGACGACACCCACGAGTTCAACGACGTCTACGAGACCATGCTCAAGAGCCTGCAGGGGGCGGGCAAGGCGGGCGAGTTCTACACGCCGCGCGCCGTCACCTCCTTCGCCATCGAGCACATCGACCCCAGGATAGGAGAGACGGTGGCCGACTTCTCCTGCGGCACCTGCGGCTTCCTCGTCGACGCGCTGCGCCACCTCGAGGCGCAGGTCGCACCCGGCGACACCGAGGCCATGGAGGTCATCCAGCGCTCGCTGATCGGCCAGGAGTGGAAGCCCATGCCCTACATGCTGGGCGTCACCAACCTCATGCTCCACGGCGTCGAGCTGCCCAACGTCACCTACGGCGACTCGCTGGCGAGGCGCCTGCTCTCCTTCGAGGAGGCCGACTGCGCGGACAAGATAGCCATGAATCCGCCCTACGGCGGCATTACCACCGAGGCCAACCGCGCAGCCTACCCGGCCGAGTTCCGCAGCCCGGAGAGCGCCGACCTGTTCATGGCACAGATCATGACCCGCCTGAAGGCCGGCGGCAGGGCGGTCGTCGTGCTGCCAAACGGCTTTTTGGAGGGCGAAGACAACGTGCGTATTGCGCTCAAGAAGAAGCTCTTGAGCGAGTTCAATCTGCACACGGTCATCCGCATGCCAGAGTCCGTGTTCGCGCCCTACACGAGCATCGAGACCAACCTGCTATTCTTCGACAACACTGGCTCGACGCAGGAGACGTGGTTCTACCGCTTCGACAAGCCGCAAGGTTACAAGCACTTCTCGAAGACCAAACCGCTGACCCCGAAGCACATGGAGGTCGTCAGCGAGTGGTGGGACAACCGCGTTGAAATCACTGACGAGGACACCGATACCTACAAAGCAAAGTGCTATAGCGTCGAGGAACTCGTCGAGCGTAACTACAACCTTGCTTTGTGCGGCTACCCAACCGTTGAGGAAGAAGTGCTTTCTCCGGAGGAGACCATCGCGGCGTACCGCATCGAGCGCGAGAGGATCGATGCTGACATCGACGCGAAACTGGCAGAGATTGAACGCATCCTCGGCATCGAGGCGGGTGAGTAGATGACAGGCGAAGACCTCAAGAATTCCATCTTGCGGCAGGCAATGTGCGGCAAGCTTGTCGAGCAGAGAGCTGCCGAAG
>NZ_JBJEHW010000094.1:0-3267 GCF_051876455.1 Parafannyhessea sp. | reverse complement strand
GCCATGCGAGGGGGTCGTGATCAGGTACACGTCGCCGGCGTCCGTGCCATCCATCTGCACGGACTTGCCATCGGAGGATACGCTGACGCGGTCTCCCCTGTTCGTCGCGGAGGGAAGCCCCAGCCCGCCTACCGGGGTCTCGGGAAGGTTGGGGTCCACGACGTCGCCGGTGTCCTCGGGGACGCTGACCGCGAGGTCCGTGTAGTCGACGAAGCTCTCCCACGTCAGGACGCCCAGCTTGCCCGCCTGGAAGCGCTCGGGCAGCTTGATGTTCGCATCGGCCACGCGCACGCCGTTAACGTAGTAGATGATGCGGTTCCCGACGACCTTCACGTCAAGCTTGTAAGTATCATCGGAGCTCAGCGGGATGTTGGCGACGTACGTGCCGTAGCTAAGCGAGGACCCGGCTCCATCCGCCCAAAGGCGAGCGGTGCCGTCCTGGCCGTTCATGTTTACGCAGATCTTGTTTCCCGTGTCCTGCAGCCGGAACATCAGACCGGCGGCGCCTGAGCGCTGGTGGAAGTGCGCGGTGGTCGATATCTCGACGTTGCCCTCAACGCGATCGGAGCCATAGAGGAACTGGTCGCCCTTGCCTCGCGCGTCCACCGTTAGCGTTCCTGTGTCGCCGTCGTAGCTGGCGCTGTCGGGGGCAGACTCCACGGACCCTATGCCGGGAAGCTCCTTTATGTCAGAGCCGGTTGCGCTGGGTATCTGCTTTTGGCTATCCGCCTGGCTGTCCGCTGCGTCGGCTGCGGTCTCGGCAGCCGCAGCCGACGTCGATGCGGCCGTTTCTGCAGGTTGAGCAGCGTCCGCCGCTATGGTCGATTCCTCGTTCTGCGCAGCCGCAGACGATTCGGAAGCCGTGGTCGGAGTACCCTCATCCGATGAGTCATTGTCCGTGGACTGCACGGAGTCGTTGCTCGTGACGGCTGTCGTAGACGCTACCGTCTTCTGGCCTTGCTCGGCCTCGGCGTCCTTCGCCGACGACACAGACAGACCCTCGTCAGAGGTCTCGACCTGCGAGGCCACCACCTGAGCAGATGCGCTTGCGGTAGACCCTACCGTCTGCGCATCGTCAGCCAGGGCAAGCCTGGGGCTCAGCAGCATTACACCTCCCAAGCCCAGAGTAAGTCCCACGTACACTGCAGGGTTGCACGTGCGAGAACTGTGTTGCATTTCCTTCTCCTCCTCGTTTACCGAACCTTCCGATGCATGCGTCAGATGGCCCCAAGCCCCCTTCCAAAAGCCTGGGTTACGCGTATTCGCCGATGTTTAGCTACCATCTGCGTGAAATCTGGAACAGGGAATCCAGTTTCCATGCATCTCGGGTTCAAAGCTATCAGCCATAACTGAAATGCTTATTTCAATATGATTACTCGGTGCGAGCGGTAAATTTTCGGCCGTGAGCGTTAAATCCAGAAAATCTTGTTCATATGAGTTGACATCTATCTATATCCATGGATTACACATAACTGTATATCATACGCAGATCTCTACCTTACTTTCGTAATTATTCGGACTCGGCATCTGCGGTGGCACAGCAATTGCGTCCGGACTTGCTACCATGTCTACGTACTATCCGCGTACCAAGGTGGCCTTCATGATGTGACGTGGTGTCCCACTTCCGCAGTCAGCATAATACGATGGTCGAGATGCGCGGGGCATGAGGCCTCGCGGCAACGACCGTCCAAGGGGATGCCTTTTTGGTCATTGTTCTGTAGGGAACGCTAGAACCTAAGGTTTAGAGAGGGTGAAAGGCGCCCAAGGTTCGCTGCGTTCCGAATCCATACACAGGTAACGGATTCTCACAGAACAGGAACAAGACCATGAACTTCCCGAAGGCAGACACCTTCCCTCAATCCATCATGCGCGAACGCAGCATGGGACCCAACCCGCTCAAGCTATGCGAGGAGCTCCTAGGCTACGCCGACATCCCCGCCGGCTCCGTCGTGCTCGACCTCGGCAGCGGCGCCGGGCTCACGAGCGCCCTCATGGCGCGCGAGTGCGGCTTCACCGTGTACGCCGCCGACCTCTGGAGCGACCCCTCCGACAACATGCGCTTCTTCGAGGAGATGTGGCTGACGAACCGGCAGGCTGTCCCGCTCAAGGCGGACGCGACAGCGCTTCCCTTCGCGCACGGGTTCTTCGACGCCGTCGTGAGCGTCGATTCATACAACTACTTCGGCCGCTACCCCCTCTACCTCGGCGAGCACCTGCTGCCGCTCGTCAGGCGCGGCGGCGAGCTGCTGTTTGCCATACCCGGTATGGGGCGCGACCGCCACGACGACCTGCCCGCGTGCCTGCTCGCGCCCACCGGCGTCAGTCACGGTGCCTCTGTTTGGCCTGTTCATAACGGATGTGCCAAATGGTGTCGTGACAAACGGGGCGCAGTGGGGCAAGCTTTTCCAAGGCAAACCGCGAAGGCGAGGGACTACCATGGAAATCGGAGAGAAGATACGCAAGCTGCGCACAGATGCGGGCATGACCTAGGACGACTTGGCTTCCAGGCTGGCCGTCACGCGTACGGCCGTCAGCAAGTGGGAAACTGGCAAGGGATGGCCCGGGGTGGACAGCCTCAAGCTCATCGCCGACGAGTTCGGCGTCACGATCGACGCGCTCGTGAGCGACGAGGACGTGGAGCAGAAGCGGGCCGTTGAGCACGGGCGGGGCCTGCGCTACTACTGGGCCGCTATCGCGTGCGCCCTGGCCGCCATGGCGTTCGCCCTCGTCAGCTACCAAGGCTTGCTGCCGAAGGGATTGGCGTTTGCGGGCACGTGGGGCACGTGTGGCGGCATCATCGGCTATGTGATATTCAGCTTCCTGTTCTCGAGGTCCTCCGAGCGCGTCGGCATCAAGCGGACCATCGTTGGGCGAATCGTCGTCATACTCGTTGCAGCACCTAGTGGTGATTTGCAAGAGATTAAGCGCGAAGCGGTAACTGAGCTCCGCCCATTAGTTGATAAGCTGGATCTAACTCCGGCCGATAAGTTCGATGTGTTGCTTCTCCTCGTTCGGACAACCAATGATAGTAGCCTAATCGCTAAGGCACACGAGACGGCGCGCCAAATACCCGACGAAAGTCGTCGGGCTCAGGCGCTACTGTCGATAATCCAAGAAGTGGATTATTTCAGCCAGAATAAGTAGCTAGGCTTGTGGACCGTCATCGTAGGCGCTGGGATTATTATCGGCGCCGTATTCTTCGAGTTCGTAGCCTAGATTGGAGCTAGATGAAGAATTGGTTCCGTTGGCGGTCGTATCTGTAGTTTT
>NZ_JBJEHW010000093.1:0-53151 GCF_051876455.1 Parafannyhessea sp. | reverse complement strand
GGTGCCAGAGGTGCCGTTGGAACCGGTGCCGTCAGAGGAGGACCCGTTCTTCTCGCCCGTCGTGGCGGAGCCGTCGTCCTTCTTGACGGTGAGCGTGCCAAGCTTGTAGGTCACCTCGTAGTTGGCCTCGCGCGCCGTGCCGTCCCACTTGACGGTCGCGGTGTTCTGCGAGCTGCCGACCTCGGTCTGCGCGCCCGTGACGGAGAGGCTCGCCGTCTCGCCGTTCACGAGGCCCGAGATGCTGCCCTTGGCCGTGAGCGTCTTGCCGTTGTACGCGCGCGTGGCGGACTCGGTCTTGACCGTGAGCGCCGCCTTGTTGATCTGGTACGAGAGCTCGACGGCGCCGGCGTAGTTGCCGAGGCCGGTCAGCGTCACCTTGACGGTGCCTGCGTTGGTGAGGTCGCCGCTGTACGCGAGCTTGTAGTCCTTGCCCTCGACGAGGTCCTTGCCCAGCTTGGCGTCCTTGACGGTCACGTCCTGCTTCTTCTGCTCCTTGCCCGTGTAGGTGACGTCCTTGAGCGAGCTGAAGGCAAAGCGCTTGTCGCCGTTTGGCTTGCTGGCGTCGAGAAGAGCGTCCTTGCTGAGCGTGATGGCGTTGACCGTGACCGTCGCCGTGGACTCTGCGGAGACGCCGCTCTCGTCCGTCGCGGTCACCTTGTACTGGTACGTGCCGGCCGTGTCCGTCGAGGGGGTGAGGCTCGCGCCGGTTGAGGCGCTGGCCGCGGCGGGCCTGGCGCCGGCCTTTGCGGAGCTTGCGGAGGTGGCGTCCTTCCAGGTCTTGCCGCCGTCCGTGGAGACCTGCCACTTGTACGTCACGGTGCCGTCCGCGTTCGCGACGTCGGCCGTCAGGGCGTCCGCCTTATCGCCCACCGTGTAGGTCGCGTCCTTGAGCTGCGTGGAGATGCTCACGGGGAAGTCGACCGTGAACTGCATCGAGGTCGAGCCGGCGTCGGTGGAGGAAACGGTGATGCCGGTGTCCGTCTTTGCGGAGGGGTCGTCGGAGCCGTTGTAGAGCGAGAGCTTGCTCGCGCCATAGGCGGCGTTCTCCGTCGCGTTGAGGAACGGCGCGTACAGGTTGGGGCTGCCCGCGGTCTTCTCGAAGTAGTTCTCCATGACGCCGGGGCGGTGCGTCTTCACGTTCACCGTGTTGGCGAGGCCGGCCTCGACGCCGGGCATGCCGGGGTATCCGCACTTCGTCGCGACGCCGTTGTCAACGTGCCACACCACGATGCCACCGGTCGGGTTCTTGATCGTGTTGTCGCCGTTCATGTACATGGGCTCCATGCCCGCGTCGAACGACGCGTACTGGCGATTCTCGATCAGGTAGTACTCGTCGTCGCTCACGTGGATGATGTAGCACTTGTAGCCGGCGGGGTCCGTCTCGGACGTCGCCGTGTAGGTGCCGTCCTTCGTGATCTCCTCGGGCGTGATGAAGCCGAGCAGGTAGCGGTCATACGGGTCAAAGAACGTCGGACGGTACTCGCCGCTCGTGGTCTGGCCGTAGGAGCCGTAGTCCATGATGGAGAGGTACATGGTGGAGTAGTTGTCCCACGCGCCGCTGTCGGACGTCGTGGAGTACAGGTCCGGCATGCCGAGGAAGTGGCCAAGCTCGTGGCCGAGCGCGCCGATGCCGCTCTGGTGCGACTCGCCCTCGGACATGGACTCGTTCTCGGACTGGACGATGTAGCGGTCGATGCCGACCGTGCCGCCGCTCGCAGTGCTCACCTCGTAGGGGCTGCCGACCTCCTCGGTAAAGGAGTACTGGTGCGACCAGATGCCGTGGTGGCCCGTCGGAATGACGCCCGTCGCGGCCTCGTAGCCGGCAAACACGACGCCCAGGCCCAGCTCGTTGGCCTCGATCTTGCCGTCGCCGTCAGTGTCGTATTGCGAGAAGTCCACGTACTGGGCCGCGGCCTTGATCGCGTCCTCCATGTCCTTAACGTAGTCGGCGTCCTGGTTGCCAAACGGGTCGGGGTTGCCGTAGGTGTGGTCCAGGGTCACGTGGATCACGCCGTCGTTGGCCTTGTCGGCCGTGTTGGTGTTGCCGCCCACGCCGTAGGCGCTGCTCTCGCTCGCGGGCGTCCAGGTGAACTTCCCCTCGGAGGAGATGCGGTACAGGGAGGACACGCTGTACTCGCCCGAGAAGAACTTCTCGTTCCAGTCGTAGGTGTTGCTGTACGGCTCGTCGCTGAAGCCGACCACGATGGTCAGCAGCGGAATGCTGGTCGTCGTGCCGCTCGTGGATTGCGCCGCAGTCCTCATGAGCGCGGACTTCTTGGTCGCCTTTGCCGTCGTGGCGGTCGTGGCCTGCGTCTTCTGCAGCGAGGTCACCGTGATGGGCGCGGAGGTCGTCGCATTGCTCGAGCTCTTGCCGGTGTAGGTCTGGCCCGCGAGCGCATAGTACGCCACGCGCGCGGAGTTGTCAGAGAGGTCGTCCGCGGTGATGGCGCCGGAGTCGGCCGCGTCCTCGGCCGCGCTCCCGAGCGAGAGCGACGAGCCGGACCCGACCACCTGACGCCACGACCCATCGGAGGGGTCGCGCTGCACGACCACGCCGTTCGCGTTGGTCGCATAGTGGAACCACTCGTCGCCGTGCGTGGTGATCTTCGCCGTCGAGCCATCGGGCTGCTCGACCGACACCGGCTTGTTGTATGCCGGCATGGCCATTGCGACGCCCGCCGAACCCAGCGCCAGGGCAAACCCCAGCGCCGCGGCGGCCGCCGCCCTCGCAACGCGCTCCCGCGCGATGACCCTACACCTCGTTCTGCCTGCCATCATGCCTCCTCGTAACGCAACAACCGTCCGTCTTACATGCGTAAGCTGAGAGTAGCGAATCCGATTTTCCGTTTTATTGGATATCAGTTACGACTGTGCTTCCTACAGGCGAGCTATATTGACGGTGAACGGCAGTTCAGATACCTTGAATTCCTTCTTCCATCAATAACGTGCATGCCTGACATGTATATGAGACATGCTTATTTTCAGTTTCGTACCCTCCTCAAACGGACACGCCGTGCGGCTACAATTGCAGAGAAGAACGCGGGCACGCGCCCGAAGGCATCACGATCTTTCGAGGTTACATGGGCTTCAAGACCTACACCTGTCCCATCGCACGGCAATGCGGCGGCTGCGAGTGGCTCGCCGTGCCCTACCCCATCCAGCTCCGTCGCAAGCAGCAGCAGGTCGAGGAGCTCCTGGGCGACATGGCGCGGGAGGACGGCGCGCAGGTCCTGCCCATCGCCGGGATGGACGAGCCCAAGGGCTTCCGCCACAAGGCAGCCACGCCCTTCTCGCCCGCAAAGGGAGGGCGCATCCGCTCCGGCTTCTACAGCGCGGGCACGCACCGCATCGTGCGCTGCGACGACTGCCTGGTCGAGGCGCCGGGCGCCCGCGCGGTACTGACCGACGTGGCGCGCGTGGGCGAGGAGCTGGGCATGAGCGCCTACCAGGAGGACCGCGGTCGCGGCGTGCTGCGCCACGCCGTCGTGCGCTGCGGCTACGCCACGGACGAGGTGCTCCTGACCGTGGTCGCCAACGGCAATCGCCTGCCGCGCGAGGACGAGTTCGTGCGCCGCATGGTGGAGCGCCACCCCGAGCTCACGTCCATCGTGCTCAACGTCAACCAGCGGCGCACCAACGCCATCCTCGGGCGCGAGAGCCGCACGCTCTACGGGCCCGGCACCATGCGCGACGCGCTGCTGGGCTGCACGTTCAGGATCGGCCCCACGAGCTTCTACCAGACCAACCCCGCCCAGACCGAGGTCCTGTACCGCCTCGCCATCGAGGGCGCCGCGCTCCGCAACGGCTCGCGCCTGCTGGACGCGTACTGCGGCTGCGGCACCATCGGCATCTGCGCCGCGTCGCAGGCCAAGGCAGCCGGCGCGGACGTGAGCGTCACGGGCGTGGACCAGGTGGGCGGCGCCGTGATCTCCGCCCGCTGGGCCGCCCAGCACAACGGGCTGGACGCCAACTGCACCTTCGTGCATGCGGACGCCACGGCCTACATGGAGGCAGTGGTCCGCGACGGCAGCCGCGGCTTCGACGTGGTCGTGCTCGACCCGCCGCGCGCAGGCTCCACGCCCCGCTTCCTCACGGACGTGGCGCGCCTCGCCCCCAAGCGCGTGGTCTACGTCAGCTGTAACGTCAAGACGCAGGCACGGGACCTCGTCCTTCTCCGCCAGCACGGCTACCGCATCACGCAGGTGGCGCCGGTGGACATGTTCCCGCACACCAAGCACGTGGAGTGCGTCGCCACGCTCGAGTGCAAGTAGCCAGACAGCTCAAAGGCAAAGTATCACAAGGAGTCGTGGGCTATCCTCCGGCTTCCGCTCTGACCCTCGACCTTGCAGCGACAAAAACTTCTGACGGCAAGCGGCACGCTGCAGACCGCTCAGCCGCCGCATCCGCCTCATCCAACTTTCGCTCAACATTTGCCGCGAACGTACCTCCCTTGGAGGCACGTTCGGCAGAGATCGAACCGGCGACTGTCTCCGCCGGCTTCATGTGGCCGCATTCTTGTCTTATGGCAGAGCGAACGTACTTCATGGGGATACCTCCTTGAATCGCCATTTTACAAACCATACCTTGCAGGCGAGAAGGACACTGCCGTGCTTCGCTCTCCCCCGTGGCGATTCAGTCAGTTTTAGCCGCTCCCGTTCCCCCGCGATTGACCTTCATCCCGCAAAGCGTCAGCCTGTGTTGGCCCTCTTTACAGGGGGGCTTACTTTTTACGCATGCGCGAGGGGATGTTAGTTCATGAGTTCTGAAACCGTCTCGGCCGCGGCGAGCGCAGCCCGCAGCCCGTTTGCCAGGAGGCGCCGACGCTGGTGGGTCGGCCTTGCCGTGTTCCTCACGCTCTTCTTCATAGGCGTGAGCTACGAGTTTGGCGGCATGGACCTGGGAGACGTCCACCCCGCGTCCCTGACCGCCGCGCGCTACCAGGCGATGCTCGAGTGCTTCGCGCTCCTGCTCGTCTACCTGGTTCCGTTCTTCGTCTTCGTGCGCTACACGCGCCTCAAGTCGGGCGTGCCGCGCTGGTTCGTGGTGCTCGCGTTCTTCGCGGGCTGGTTCGTGCCCGGCTGGCTGGCCGGCGACCTCAACGACGCCGTTTCCGGCCTCATCCGCGCGGCCGCCGGCAAGGGCTTCGCCAACACGTGGGGCGACGCCATCGAGGCCCCGCTCGTGGAGGAGACGCTCAAGCTCCTGACGCTGGTCCTGGTCCTCGGCCTCGTGCACCTACGCGGCGCGCGCGATTGGCTCGTGGGCGGCATGTGCGTCGGCATGGGCTTCCAGGTGTCCGAGGACCTCGGCTACATCGAGTCCCAGGTCGCGGGCTCGCGCGCCGAGCTCGCCAACGCCGTCCCCTTCACGCTGAACGTCCGCATCTCCGGCGCCCTCTCCTCCCACTGGGTCTACACGGCGCTCGTGGCCGTCGCGGCGTGGCTGCTCTTCTGCGAGCGCCGGCGCCTCCGCGGCTGGCTCTACCTCCTCATCCCCGTGCTGGCGCACTTCATGTGGGACACCCCGCTCAGCGCGATGGGCGCCCTCCCCACGGCAGTCATCAGCCTCCTCACGGCTTTCCCGTTCCTGTACGCCTGGGGCGACATCGCGTTCGACGGCGGACGAGCGCTCGCTTCGCCACCACGCCGTCGCGCACGGTCCAAGGGCGAGAAGGACGACGCGCCGTCGCAGCAGCACGACCAAACGCCGCAGGCTCCCCAGGGCATGGCGGCCGCAGCACCGGAGGACCGCTAGCGACACGGGGCCCGCCCGGTCCCGACAGGCATCACCCTACGCACAAGAGCGGGGCGCCCACGTGGGACGCCCCGCTCTTCTCGTCAAATCGTTTATGCGCAGGTCGCACGTGACGCCGTGGCTACGCCTCCGCGGGCGGGTCGATGCGCACCTTGTTGCCGTCCACGTGCACGCGACCCTCGGCCAGCAGCTGAATCGTGTCCGGGTACAGCACGTGCTCGATCTGATGGATGTGGACCTCGAGCTCGTCCACGTCCCAGCCCTCCTCAACGGCCAGCGGGCGCTGCGCGATGATGGGGCCGCAGTCGTACTTGTCGTCCGCAAAGTGCACGGTCACGCCCGTCACCTTGACGCCGTAGTCAAAGGCGTCCTGGATGGCATGCGCGCCGCGGAAGCTCGGCAGGAGCGCCGGGTGCAGGTTGACCACGCGGTTCTGGAACGCCTGCAGGATGGGCGCATGCACCATGCGCATGTAGCCCGCCATGATGACGTAGTCGACCTTCTCCCTAAGCAGCGTGGAGGCGATCACCTCGTCTGCCGTGATGGGGTCGGCGTAGATCTCCTTGCTCAGGGTCATGGTCTGGATGCCGGCGGCCTCCGCGCGCTTGAGCCCGTACGCGCTGGGGCGGGAGGAGATGACGATCGCGACCTCCGCGTCCAGCGTGCCCGCGGCGATGCGGTCGATTATGGCCTGGAGGTTGGTGCCGCTGCCGCTGATGAGGACACCAAGCCTGATGGGACGGCGATCGCTCATCGGTAGGTCACCTTGCCCTCGCCCTTGACGCACTCGCCCATCACGAAGGGCGAGAAGCCCTGCGCCACGAGCGCCTCGCGCACCTCGTCCACGTCGTCGCGGCCGCAGATGATGCTCATGCCCACGCCCATGTTGAACGTCTTGTACGCCTCGTCGGGCGTGAGGCCCGCCGCCTTGACGCAGTAGCTGATGATGGGGGGCACGTCCCATGCGGGACCGTCCTCGCCACCGCGGTCGACCACGGCGTCAACGTCCGCGGGGAGCGCGCGGTTGAGGTTCTCCGTGATGCCGCCGCCCGTGATGTGCGCCATCGCGTGGATGGGGGCGCCGGCCTTGAGCGCGGCCACCAGGCCGCCGGCGTAGATCGTGGTCGGGCGCATCACGGCGTCGGCCAGGCTCTCGCCGCCCAGCTCCGGAAGCGGGGTCTCGAGCTCCTCAACGGTCTTGCCCTCGATCGCGACCTTGCGCACCAGGCTGTAGCCGTTGGAGTGGATGCCGGAGCTCGGCAGGCCCAGGATCACGTCGCCCTCGTGCACCAGGTGCGGACCAATCATCTTGGGACGGTCCACGACGCCCACCACGAAGCCGGCCAGGTCGTAGTCCTCGGGCTTCATGACGCCGGGGTGCTCGGCCATCTCGCCGCCAACCAGGGCGCAGCCGGACTTCTTGCAGCCGTTGGCGATGCCCTTCACGATCTTGGCCACGTGCTCGGCCTTGAGCTTGCCGATCGCCACGTAGTCCAGGAAGAACAGCGGCTCCGCGCCGATGGGCACCACGTCGTCCACGCACATGGCCACGAGGTCCTCGCCCACCGTGTCGTGGCGGTCGAGCAGCTGGGCGATTGCGAGCTTGGTGCCAACGCCGTCCGTGCCGCTCACGAGCACGGGGTCCTCCATGTCCTTGAAGCCCTTCATGCTGAAGCACGAGCCAAAGCCGCCCAGGCCGCCAATGACCTCGGGGCGGTTCGTCTCCTTCACGGCCGCCTTGATGGCGTCGACCGCGCGGGCGCCCTCGTCTACGTCCACGCCGGCATCGGCGTAGGTGATGTGCCTGGGCTGGGTCTCCATGCTCTTCTCCTCCATATGCGGCGCTGGCTTTGGGCGCCTGTTTCATGCGACGCTTTCAGTCTAACAAGTTTGCGCACGTGGGACCGCTTTCGTGCCCCCACGTGCGCATTTTGTTTACGAACCCCTATGACGAGGTCGAGGTCGTGCCAGAGGTCGACGTCGAGCTTGCGCCCGAGCTGGAGCTCGAGCCCTGCCCCGTCGCCGCGGCGGCCTCGCTCTTGGGCACGCACAGCAGCACGGCGCGGCCGTGGCCAAAGTCGTAGTTGCACGTGACGAGCGTCATCACGTGGCTCGTGCCCTGGATGACCTGCGCGGCGTCCGACCGCTTGGCCGACGCCTTCGCGAGCATCTTGTTGAGGTACGTGTGGAACTCGTCCGTGGACGAGAAGTTGAAGGTGCGCAAGTCGTCGTCGTAGTCACTCTTGATGATGTAGAGCAGCAGCGGCTCCATCTCGTACGCCTTGTTGTTGCGGTCCACGTACCACACGGTCGAAATCTTGTCGAAGTTCGCCTGCTTCTTGAGGTCGTCCAGCGGCGCGAACATCTGCCCGTCGTTGAGGTGGTGCCCATAGATCAGCGTCTGGGCGTCCACCATGCCGGGCTTGGTGTTCTGGCAGTCCATGAAGACCTGCCCGCCGATGCTGTACTCGCCCGTGGCGGAGTGGCGCAGGTACTGCGTGTTGTTCTTGCCCTGGTACACGGGGAAGTTGATCGTGGTGCCCTCGACGTCGATCCAGCCCACGATGTCGTTGTTGACGGCCTCGAGCGCCGCGAAGTCAATCGTGGGGGCGCCGGTCGTCTTGTTGGTCTTGACGTCGGCAATCTTCTCGAGCTTCTGGTTGTTCTGGCGCTGGTGGTTGTACTCGCTCTGCGCGTGGAAGTACAGGTACCCCGCCACGGCGAGAAGGGCGATGCCCACCACCAGGAAGATGGTGCTGAGCACGCGCCTGCCGCGGCCGCGACGCTTGGGCTTCTGGGGCCTGTCGCCCCCGCGTGACGTCCCGGCGCCTCCGTTGCCGCCGGCCGCGCTGCGGTCGGCCTGCACGGACGACGCGTAGGCCACCGCGGAGGTCGCCGGCACGAAGCCCGCGGCGCGCGGCGCCGCGGCCGTGGAGTCGGCGCTCGGCCTGGAATGCTTTCCCATCAGCCTGCCCTACGCCTCGGCCATCTGCTTCTTGAGCTCCACGATCTTCTCGCGGTACTCGGGCATGGTCGCGCCCAGGATCTGCGTGGCGTAGATGGCCGCGTTCTTGGCGCCGCCGATGGCCACGCAGGCCACGGGCACGCCAGAGGGCATCTGCACCATGGAGAGGAGCGAGTCCATGCCGCCGAGGTCGGACGTCTTCATGGGGACGCCCACGATCGGCAGCGGCGTGTAGGCGGCCACGACGCCGCCCAGGTGGGCGGCCTTGCCGGCGGCCGCGATGATCACCTTGAGGCCGCGGTCGGCCGCGGTCGAGGCCCACTCGTGCACCTTTGCGGGTGCGCGGTGCGCCGAGGCCACCACGAGCTCGTAGGGAACGCCCAGCTCCTCGAGCTCCTTGGTGCACGCCTCCATCGCCGGCATGTCCGACTTGGATCCCATGATGATTCCCACGACTGGCTTGTCTGCCATGATTGCCTCCAAAGCAAGGTGGTTGTTCTTCTCCACCCGTGGGCCAACCCGCTCCCACAGGCTGCTTACAGTATAGGGATGGCGCCGCGACGCCGCGAGCGCGCCTAGGAGCTCGTGCCCTTGGTGGCCGCGGTGCCCGTGCCGGTGGAGCCGGACGACGTTGTCGAGCTGGTCGAACTGGATGCCGTGGTCGATCTGGTCGACCCCGTCGTGCCCGTCTTGTTGTTGGTCGTCGTGTTGCCGATCGTGGTGGTGACCGTCGTGGTGCCAGAGTCGGACTTGTCGTCCGCGCTGGGGCCAAACACCTGGTCAAGCACGCCGTTGGTGATCGAGCCGCGCAGCTGCTTTTCCGTCGCGGCGTCCACGCCCGTGATGGAGCAGTTGAAGCGCACGCCCTGCGACGTGGACGTCTTGGTCCAGACGAAGGTCATCAGGCTCTTGACCTCGCCCGTTGGCTTGAGGTAGCCCAGCAGCTGCGACTTCTGGATCTTGCCGTTCTTGTCCACGTGGACGTTCACGTTGTAGATGACGGTGTTGATGTCGGGGTTCATGAGCGCGTTGGTGGCGAGGGCCGCCGCCTGGATCTGCGAGGACGAGAAGACCCCCAGCACGTCGCTCGAGGTCTCGTCCGTGACGGTCACCTCGATGCGGTGCGTGTTCTCGTCCGCCTCCTGGACGGAGAAGTCCTCCGGGAACTGCGTGTAGCCGTTGCCCCACTCCACGCCGTTGTTCATGGCGGAGACCACGGTCGAGATGCTCACCTGGTTGCCAAGCGACTCCGTGCTCACGCGGCGCGCCACGCCACAGGACACCTGCAGCGCCATTATGCCGAGGAAGAATATCAGCAGGATGATGGTGGCCGTCCTGGTCATGACCTCGCCCAGGTTGGAGCCCGAGGGGTCCTTGTCGGAAAGCGGGTCGACCTCGACGCCGTGGCGGCCCTGGCTGCGCCGGCTGCGCTGGCGCTTGGCGGTCTCCTCGTTGGTGTGGCCGGTCTCGTCCACGGTCGAGAAGAGCTCCTCCGCCTCCTGGGCGTTGAGGGTGCGCCGCTTGTGCGACCTGTCCTTCTCCCTTGGCATGAACTCCCCCGACCGCTGCCGACTAACCCGTCCATGATATCCGTTTTACACCGCGCTTGCGAACGCGCGGCGCGGGCGCACACCACGCCCACGCACCCAAACGGCGCGCGGGCGCGGGTGGCCGGTCGAGGCTCCGGGCAGGCTCCGGCTATCCCAGGCGACGCGCCACGGCGTCGCACACCAAGGCGCCCACCACGGTCTTGGCGTCCTCGATGCGACCGTCGAGCACGGCGTCGACCAGCTCCGGGAGCTCCACGAGGTCGACGTTGATGAACTCGTCCGCGTCCGGGCTCGACTCCGCCAGCGTGAGGCCCGTGGCCATGTAGATGTGGATGAGCTCGTCCGCGAAGCCGGCGGAGGTGGCGATCGTGGTCAGGAAGGCCATCTTCTTCGCCTTCATGCCGGTCTCCTCCTGCAGCTCGCGTCGGGCGCAGTCGAGCGGGTCCTCCCCCGGCTGCAGCTTGCCGGCGGGAATCTCCACCGTCACGCGACCCAGCGGCGCGCGGTACTGCCTCACCAGGCAGATGCGACCGTCCTCCGTGAGCGCGACGATGGCCACGGCGCCGGGGTGGCGCACCACGTCGCGCTCGGCACGGGCGCCGTCGGGCAGCTGCACGCGCAGGCGGTCGACGTTGAACACGTGGCCCCTGAAGACCACGTCCTCGCCCAGGACCTGCTCCGTGAGGCCCTTGTCGCGCGGGTCGTCGTCCCCCAGCACCAGGTGACGGCTCTGCGGGGCGCCGGACTTGTGGTCGTGCCGCGAGCGGTCGCCGTCGAACGTGAAGGCGCCCATGCCCGCCTTCATGCCCTCGATGGCGTGGTCGAGAAGTTCGGAGCCATCCGGGTCGTCGTCCAGGTCCAGGTCGTCAGCGAACTCGTCCTCGTCGGCCGTGCTGTAGTACGGCTCCTCCTCGAGCGGCTCCTCGCCAAGGCCCGCGTGCACCTCCGTGGTCGCGTTCTTCTCGCCCGCGCCGGCCTTGCGCGCTGCCTTGCCGTCCGTCGCCTTCTGCTGGGCGGGCTCCTTCTGACCTTGTTCCTGCTTGCTGTCCTTCGACACCGTGTCCCCCTTGCTTGCGTATACGCGTCGCGGCGCCCGAGGCGCCGCGACTTACTGCTAGCTAGGTTGTACCCACTCGGGCGCTACAGGTTCGCGCGGCCCTTGATCGCCTTGATACCGATGTCGTGGCGATAGGTCTTGCCCTCGAACCAGATCTTGTCGCAGGCCTCGTAGGCGAGGTTGCGCGCGTCCTCGAACGTGGGGGCCACGGCCGTGACGTCGAGCACGCGGCCGCCGTTGGTGTAGACGTTGCCGTCCTCGTCCAGCTTGGTGCCGGCGTGGTAGACGGTCACGCCGTCCATCGCGTTGGCGTCGTCGATGCCGTGGATGAGCTTGCCCTTCTCGTAGTGGCCGGGGTAGCCCGCGCTCGTGAGGACCACGGATACGGCCCAGTCGTCGTCCCAGCTCACCATGTCGGGGCTCAGGGTGCCGTTGTCGCAGGCCAGGAAGCACTCCACCAGGTCGCCCTTCATGCGGGGCAGCACGACCTGCGTCTCGGGGTCGCCAAAGCGCGCGTTGAACTCGAGTACCTTGGGGCCGTCCTTGGTGAGCATGAAGCCGCCGTACAGGCAGCCGCTGTAGGGGTTGCCCTCCGCCGCGAGCTCGGCCACGACCTTGCGCTCGATCTCGACCATCTGGTCAAGCTCGCCCGGCAGCAGGATGGGCACGGGCGAGTAGACGCCCATGCCGCCCGTGTTGAGGCCGCGGTCGCCGTCGAGGGCGCGCTTGTGGTCCTGGGAGGTCGCGAGCGGCACGAGGGTCTTGCCATCGGTCAGCGCGAGGAGCGAGCACTCGGGGCCCTCGAGCATCTCCTCCACCACGACGACGTTGCCCGCGTCGCCAAAGGCGTTGAAGCACTCGTGCACGCCGTCGAGGGCCTCCTCGGTGGTCTGGGCCACGATCACGCCCTTGCCCGCGGCGAGGCCGTCGGCCTTGATCACGATGGGACCGCCCACCTTGCGGACGTAGTCCGCGCAGGCCTGCTCGTCCGTGAACGACTCGTACCTGGCCGTGGGGACGCCGGCGCGCGCCATGACCTCCTTGGCGAACTTCTTGGAGCCCTCCATCTGCGCCGCCTTGCCGCTGGGGCCGAAGACGGGAATGCCCTCCGCACGCACGGCGTCGGCCACGCCTGCGACGAGCGGTGCCTCGGGGCCTATCACCACGAGGCCGACGTTCTTCTCCCTTGCGAAGGCCGCGACCGACTCCGGGGAGTCCTGGTCCACGTCCACCTTCTGGGCCAGCTGGTACATGCCGCCGTTGCCCGGCGCCACGTACAGTTTGCCCGCACGGGGCGACTCGGCGAGCTTTGCCAGGATGGCGTGCTCGCGGCCGCCGGAGCCCAGTAGCAGGATGTCGATCTTGTTGTCAGTACCAGCCATGATGCCCTCCTTGGGCTCGACGCCGCCCGCTACTGGGCGGCCTTTGGTTTGAGAACCGAGGCGGCTTCCTCGGCGGTGATGAGCGAGCTTGGCGCGTAGGCTATGCCCACGGCGCCGATGCCGAGCTGCGCGCAGGTGCTGGGGTTCGCCCTGAGCACGGCCGCGCAAGCCGACTCGAACTCGTTGGTGTCCAGGGGCTTCTCCACCTTCTGGAGGATCCTGGGGTCGCCGGAGTACATCTCGGCGTAGGTGATGGCGCCCACCTTTGCGGAGTAGCGGCTGAGCGTGCGCGCCAGCACGCCGGCGATGCGCGCCATGTCGGAGGACGAGAAGATCTCCTCCGCCTGGCCGTCGGGCGTCACCTTGACGAGGCCGCGCACGTTGAGGGCGCGCCTCTGGAGCATGCTCATCTGCCCCAGGATGCCCTTGCGCTTGTGGCCGATGCCGGCCGCCACGTCCGCATCGGGCGTGGGAATCATGAGCATCCGCGACGACGCCGAGAGCGCCTGGGCGCGCTCGACGGCCTCGTAGGTGTCCAGGCCCGCGTTGCGGTCGCACACGAGGCGCGACAGCACGAGGGCGTACTCCGCGGAGACCGCATGGGTGTCGATGACCGTGACCTTTGCGCCCTGCACCTTGGACACGGCGGAGCGCGCCACCTCGCCGGCGTCGCGCATCTGCGACGACACGTGGAGCGACACGATGCGATCCCAGCCCTGCTCGGCCAGCGCCTGGTAGACGGTGAGGAAGTCAACCTCGGACGGCGAGTAGGTGTTTATCTGCCCCTTGTGCTTGGGCGACTCGCGGTAGAACGTGGGCGTGTCGATGTCGAGGCAGTCGCGAAACTGCTCGTGGCCCATGCGCACGACGAGCGGAACGAGGGCGACCCCCGCCCTCTCCAGCGTGGAGAGGGGGAGGTCACAGGCGCTGTCGCACACGATGGCGAACTTCTTGTTTGCGGAGGCGGCGCTCACGTGTGCCTACTTCCAGTAGCGGTCGATCGTCTGCTCGCGGTCGGGGCCGACGGTGATGATGGACACGCGCACGCCCGCCAGCTGCTCGAGGAAGTCGATGTAGTCCTTGGCCTCGCGCGGCAGCTGGTAGAAGTTGCGGACGCCGGAGATGTCGCACTTCCAGCCCGGGAGCGTCTCGTACACGGGCTTCGCGTGGTAGAAGACGCTCTGGTGCTCGGGGACGGTGGTGTAGCGCTTGCCGTCGCACTCGTAGGCGACGCAGACCTTGATCTCGTCCAGGCAGCCCAGGACGTCGAGCTTGGTGATGGCCAGGTCCGTCAGGCCGTTGACACGGGCCGCGTAGTTGACGACGACGCCGTCATACCAGCCGCAGCGGCGCTTGCGGCCGGTGGTCACGCCGTACTCGTGGCCGACCTCGCCCAGCTTGTCGCCGATCTCGTCGTACAGCTCCGTGGGGAAGGGACCGGAGCCCACGCGCGTCAGGTAGGCCTTCGCGACGCCCAGGACGCGCTTGATGTGGGTGGGGCCGACGCCCGAGCCCGTGACCGCGCCGCCGGCGGTGCAGTTGGAGGAGGTGACGAAGGGGTACGTGCCGTGGTCGATGTCGAGCATCGTGGCCTGCGCGCCCTCGAACAGGATGTTCTTGCCGGCCTCGAGCTGCTCGTTCAGGAAGAGCGAGCTCTCCACGATGTACGGGCGGATGCGCTCGGCGTACGGCAGGTACGTCTCGCAGATCTGGTCGACGGTGTAGGTGGGGAGCTCGTAGACCTTCTCGAGGATGGGGTTGGTGTAGCTGAGGGCCGCCTCCAGCTTCTCGCGGAAGATCTTCTCGTCCAGCATGTCCTGGATGCGCAGGCCCGTGCGGTTCATCTTGTCCATGTAGCAGGGACCGACGCCGCGCTTGGTGGTGCCGATCAGGTTCTTGCCGAGCTTCTTCTCGTGCGCGCCGTCGAGGTCCTTGTGGTACGGCATGACGATGTGCGCGTTGCCGGAGATCTTGAGGTCATCGCACGAGATGCCCTGCTCCTCGAGGGTGTCGATCTCGCCCAGCAGCACCTCGGGGTCCACGATGCAGCCGTTGCCGATCACGGGGTACGTCCCCTTGTACATGACGCCGGAGGGCACCTGGTGCAGGGCCAGCTTGTGCCCGTTGGCGACCACCGTGTGGCCGGCGTTCGCGCCACCGGCGTAGCGGCACACGACGTCGAAGTCGCCCGAGATGAGGTCGGTCACCTTGCCCTTGCCTTCGTCTCCCCATTGCGTACCAACGAGCACTGTTGCAGGCATTGCATCCTCCTGTTGGGTCAAAAACTGCCTTCGGCGCACCTGCGCCGGCACGTCACAGTATAGGGCACGAGAAGAGCCGCCGCCCTTCTCGCGCCCCCAAACTGACGCCGTATGCAATTCTTCCGCGCTACTCCATGTGCCTGGTGTCGACCTCCACGAACTTGGTGGATCCGGGCAGGAACATGAGCGGCACGATGTTGAGCGGGCCGGAACGGTTCTTCGCGATGATGAACTCCGTCACGTTCATGTCCGGGCGGTCGTCGCGCGCGGCCTCCTCCTCGGTCATGGAGCGGTCCAGCAGGATGACGATGTCGGCGTCCTGCTCGATGGAGCCGGACTCGCGCAGGTCGGAAAGCTGCGGGCGCTGGCCCTTCCTGTCCGTTACCTGACGGTTGAGCTGCGATAGCGCCACCACGGGGACCTCGAGGTCCTTCGCCATGATCTTGATGCCGCGCGACATCTCGGAGACCTCTGTTGCGCGGCTGTCAGCGCGGTGCCCGCCCGCCGGTGGCGAGAGCAGCTGCAGGTAGTCGACCATGACCATGCCCTTGGGCTTGTCCTTGAGCATGCGGCGCGCCTTGGCCCTGATCTCCGTCACCGTCGTGCCCGGCGTGTCGTCGATCATGATGTCGAGCTGCGACAGGTCGCGCGTGGCGTCCAGGATCGTGGGCCACTGGTCGTCCTTGATGTTGCCGCCGCGGATGGCGGAGAGCGGGATCTTGGCCTGTGCGGAAAGCAGGCGCTGCGCGATCTCCGCCTTGCTCATCTCGAGCGAGAAGAACGCGACGCTCGCGCCCGCGGCCGCGGCGTTGACCGCAAGGTTGAGCGCGAAGGACGTCTTGCCCACGCCGGGTCGGGCGCCGACGACGACCATCTGGCCGGGGCGGAGGCCCTGCAGGCTCGCGTCGATCCCGGGGTAGCCGGTCGAGACGCCGATCATCCCCTGGGGGTTCTGGCTCATCTCGCTCAGCTCGTTGTAGAGGTCGCCCATGACGTCGGTCAGGGTCGAGTAGCTGTCGCCTATCTCACGGTTAGTGACGCCCAGCAGGAGGTTCTCGGCGGAGTCCACGACCTCCTTCGTGTCCTCCGGCGCGTCGAAGGCGAGCGCCGTGATCTTGGAGGCCGCCTCGATGATCGCACGGAGCGTCGCGTCCCTGTGGAGGATCTCGACGTGATGCTGCCAGCTGGCGAGCGAGAACGAGTTGGTGTTGAGGTCGAGGATGTAGGCCATCCCGCCCACGCGGTCGAGGTTGCCCGTGCTGCGCAGGTGGTCCGCGAGCGAGACGGGGTCCACGACCTGGCCACGGTCGAACAGCTCGTTCATCGCGCGGAAGATCGCCTTGTGGGAGTAGAGGTAGAAGTCGTCCTCGTTGAGGGCGACAAGGCACTCCTGCAGGACCTCCTGGGAAAGCAGCATGGCCGAGAGTATGCTCTTCTCCGCCGCGAGGTCCTGCGGCATCACGTGCTCCTGCCCGCCGTTCCCACCTGGCGTGGCGTAGCTATCGTACGTACTCTCGGCCATGCTTCTTCCGTTCCTCTCGCGCCTTCGGCACCTTCGTGCCTAAGCGCGCCGTCATGTCTTTGTCAACCCCGCGTAAGAGCCGCCACGCACTATGAACGCCGTTTTGTTGATACCGGGACGCCCTAAGCGGGCATTTCTTGGCTTTTCTCACTTTTCAACAATTTTGGAAAAATGTTGGAAGGCGAGTTTTCAACATCTTGGCTCCACGAGACGCCTTGCGGACGTAAGCTCAGCGGCCTTTCAAGAATAGCCCATCTAACAGCGGAAACGTTGCGTTTCCGCAGGTAGATTGAGTGTCGGTCCCAAACGCAAAGCGCGGGCCACCCGAACGAAAGTCTGTTCGAGTGACCCGTGCTCTTTGCACAAGTTGCCAATCCTTTGGCAGACTGTGGCCCCTACCTGCAATTCCTGTTGAAAATCCCAGCTCAGGGCCACGCCTTTCGCAAGGGTCTGACGCTACTCGGCAGACTCCTCGGCGGCGGGCTGCTCGGACTCGGCCTCTGCGGCCTCCTCGGCAGGCTCCTCCTCCGCCTCGGCCTCGGCGGTCACGCCAACGAGGACGGTGACCTTCGAGCTGATCTCGCGGTAGAAGTTGACGTCAACCACGTGCGAGCCGGCGGTCTTGATGGCGCCACCGGTGGAAATGCGCTTGCGGTCGACCTCGACGCCGAGCTGGTCCTTGATCGCGTCCGCGATCTGAGCGGCGGTAACGGCACCAAAGAGCTGGTCGTTCTCGCCCACCTTGGCGTCGATGGTGACGGACTGGCCGTCGAGCTTTGCCTTCGTCGCGTTGGCATCGGCGATGCGCTTCTCCTCGCGCTTCTCGATGTTGTGGCGGCGCTCCTCAAGCTGCTTGATGTTGCCCGGGGTGGCAGGCTGAGCGATCCTCTGGGGGAACAGATAGTTCTCCGCATAGCCCTGAGCGACCTCTACGATGTCGCCCTCGCCGCCCTTGCCCCTGAGCTCACCCAGAAGGATGACTTTCATGGGAACTCCTTTTGTTGGTCGGCTTACGCCGACTCCTTACTCTCTGTTGGGCCCTGCTGGGACTTCGCCTTCCCGCGAGGAAGCCCGCGGAAGTTTGCCACGAATATGTCCACAAGACCCAGAACGCTCACTATCAAGAAGGACGCCTCGAGGTAGAACGCGACCATCACCAGCAGCGCACGTGTCAGGGGGCCAAGGCCCGCCTTCCTCGCGTACCACAGGGCGACCGCCAGACCCTGGAGCCCCAGGGCGATCCTGGCGGTGTTGAGCACGTTCTCTCCCACCATCTTCACCTGGGAGGACCAGGTCGGCACGTACGGCCCCGCTAGGCTCAGGACCACACCCGCCACGAAGACGATGGCAACCCACACCGGCGCGTCGAACTCGCAAAACGTCCGGGAGGTCCGGGCGTTCCGCTTCCGAGCCGCAAGCACACCACCCACATGGGCGCAGAGTGCCTGCACGATGGCGTTGCTGACGAACGCCATCGGCCAGTAGACCTTGGCCAGTGCGCGGACCGTCGCGATCTGGTCGCTCATGTCGGCACTGGTGGACTGGCTCGCAACCTTGGCGTAGGTCCTCACGGCCTGGTCTATCACGGCGGGCAGGTTCGTGCCGTTGAGATAGGCGTACGTCGCGTCTATCCCAGCGCCCAGGACCGCAAGGACCAGGACGGCAAGGCACTTGACCCCCGTCGAGACCTCCGCCTCCGACCCGTCTCCGGAGAAGGAGAATGCCGCCAGACACCCCACGAGCGCGTAGGGAATCTGCTCGGGACCCGCAAGCACGCACACGAGAACGGCGGACAGGCAGCACACCACGAACGATGAGCGCCTGGACCCCCTCCCGCCTTGGAGCGAGAGGCCGATCCCGTAGGCCGCGATGATGCTCGCGAGCTCAACGCCCGCGAACATGCAGGCCCCGCCCAGCATCGTCCAGAAGAGGGCCCCCTGGACGGCCTTTGGGCCCTTCGTCACTTCCCGTACGCCCTCGTCGCTCCCAACGCTGCCGGGAACGGGCGGGCGGTCGTTTTCAGAAGTGTCAGCCAAGGATGCTACGTCCTTCTCACAGGCTCAACTAGCCGCGATTGCGGCCGCCGCGGCTGGAAACCACGGTGACGGTGTACGGCAGGAGAGCCATCTCGCGGGCGCGCTTGATGGCGACCGCGATGTCGTGCTGATGCTGCGTGCAGGCGCCAGTGACACGACGCGGCTTGATCTTGCCGCGGTCAGTCATGTACTTGCGAAGGAGCTGGGTGTCCTTGTAGTCGATGAACTCGACACCCTCCTTGCAGAACTGGCAATACTTGCGACGCGGCTGGCGCTGTTCAACTTGCCTTTGCTTAGCCATGTCTATTTGCCTTTCGTTCGACGGCCGCCCGAAGGTGACCGCCATCAAAAAATCTAGAACGGGATGTCCTCGTCGTAGACGTCAGCCGAGGGCGGCGTCTGAACGGGAGGACGCGAGGGCTGTGGAGCGCGCGCGGGCGCGGGTGCGGAATAGCTCTGGTAGCCACCATTGCCCTGCTGGCCACCACCCTGCTGTCCCTGGTTCCTGGGCGAGAAGAACTCGACCTCGTCCACGATGACCTCGATCTTGCTGCGCTTCTGACCGTCGCGCTCCCAGGAGCTCCAGCGAAGCTTGCCCTCGATGGCAACCTTCGTACCCTTGGAGAGGAAACGGCTGAGCGGCTCGGCACGGTTGCCGAACACGACGCAATCGATGTAGTTGGGGACGTCCTCCCACTCGCCGGACTGGGGGTTGCGACGACGGTCGTTCACGGCGACGCCAAAGGTAAGGACCTGGGTGCCACCGGAGGTCGAACGCAGCTCCGGGTCACGAGTGAGGTTGCCGGAAATGTTCACCCTGTTGATGCTCATGCTTGCTCACGCCTCTCATCCGCGGGCGCAGGCGCCCGCACTTCCTAACTAGTCCCTGTCGGTGCGACGGACGATCATGTGACGCTTCACCGTATCGTTGATGCGGAGAACGCGATCGAGCTCGGCGATCTGAGCGGGGTCTGCGTGGAAGTCGACGAGGATGTAGTCACCCTCGGTGAGCTTGTCGATCTCAAAGGCGAGCTTGCGCTTGCCCCAGTCCTCGACGTTGTCGATGGTGCCGCCGTTCTCGGTGACAGCGACGTCAATACGCTTGGAGACGCCGGCGCGAGCCTCCTCAGTGGCCGCGGGATCGACAAAATACAGCAGTTCATAAGCCTTCATGTGGTCACCTCCTCTGGGCTAACGGCTCCGGTTTGTGAAGGTATCATCCGGAGCAGGAAAGGTCGATTTGCAATCGTAACACACGAACTTCTCACCCATCCCAAGACGCCGACATTCCCAGACTCACCATACGTTCCCCACACGTCGCATCAGCCCCACGCCTCTTTCACGCGACGCTAGCAAAGCCGGCTTGCATATGGATGTCCCCAGTCTGCGGATAGCTGGCTGGGGACACGTCGTCGCACGTACATGGGTTGTTCTTCTCGCCCTTGGCCCTGATGGGCCACGGGGCGTCCACCGACTCTACAGAATCGTGGGGCCGTCCGATCCGTCGGGGCCAGGCTGGGGCGTCGTGGCAGGCCCATCGGCGGGAGGCTGCGTGGGGTCCTGGGGCTTGGTGGGCTCGGGCAGCGCCGCAGTGGCGGGAAGCGGGTCCTTGCTCGCGCCCCAGTGCGGGACGTCGAAGTTGCGCATCCACAGGCCGACCGCCGTCGTGACGATGAGCTCCTCGAAGTTCTTCGCGAGGCTTGCCGCGTAGCACAGGAGCGCGATGGCCGGGAACACGCCGCTGAGCGCGGAGAGAATCTCGGGCATCCTGACAATCAGGTCGCTGGACGACGTCATTCCCCCGATGCCGAAGAAGAGGTTGACGAGGACGGGCATGAAGATTGCGAGGCCGAGCACGAAGAGGATCACGCCGAAGATGAGCCCAATCAGGAACCCGATGCCCACGATCTTGGCAAAGCCACCAAAGTCGGCCTTGACCATGTCCCAGACCCTGTTGACCTGATAGGCCGCCTTGAAGTTCTGGTAGACCGTCGCACGGAGCGCCACGACCAGGTAGAGCACACCCACGAAGAGCGTGGCGATGTCCAGCAGGAGCCTCACCGTGTCGTTGCCGTTCGCCAGCCTGTTGATACCGCCGTAGACGATGGCCCAGACCACGGCCCAGCCCAGGAACCCTACAAAGCCGCGCCAGCCGCTCTTGATGCACTCGCCCACGCGGACGTTCTTCTGCTTGGGATAGGAGTCCACGCCCCATGCCGTGAGGCGCGCCCACTCCAGGCGGTACCCAAAGGTGCCCAGGGCACCGGCCACGGGCACGAAGTCCGCGATGCCCATCACGAGGAGAACCTTCCACCAGCCTTTGTCATGCGAGAGAAGCTTCCACGACCTCGAGTAGTAGGCGTCTCGTTTGTCGCTCATGCGCACGCTCCTTCTGGATGCCTTGCGGCGCGTCCAACCCTGCGGGCCTCGCGCCCTGCATTCGTTGGGAAAGTATCTTGTATGTCCACTCTAAAGTAAAGCCCGCCGCAAGATGCGGTGGGATTAGAGTCGATTGGTCCCAGCCGCGCCCGCCGCGCAACAAAAAAACGGGCAGGACCCTAGGTCCTGCCCGCATCAGCTCAAATGGCGGAGGAGGAGGGATTCGAACCCTCGTACCCGCAAGGCGGGTAAACGGTTTTCGAGACCGCCGCATTCAACCACTCTGCCACCCCTCCGTGGGGTATTGGCTATTTAAAAGTGGCGCCCGAAGGCGCCACGCAAGTATTCTGGCGGAGAGTCTGGGATTTGAACCCAGGATACGCTTTAGGCGTATACACGATTTCCAATCGTGCTCCTTCGGCCACTCGGACAACTCTCCTCAAAACCGCGGACGTAAGTATACATTACTTTGCGCCGCGTGGCTACTACCATTATTTCTTCAAAAGGCGGAATCTTGCCCAAACCGGCTAGCGGTTGAGGACCTCGGCCGCCTGGGCGCCGGTCATGTCCGCCGTGACGCCGAGCTCGGCCGCCTGGGGCGTCATGCCGGTTATCTTGTTGGCCAGCACGTCCTCAAAGCTTCCGCCCGCAACGCGCACCGCTGCGTCGCCCAGCGCCTCGGCCTTCTCGAGGCTCAGGTAGCCGCACATCAGGTAGCCGCGCTGGCACCTGATCGCGATGAGGGATGCATGTCCTTCTCCCCCAAGCTCGCCAAAGATCATGCCCTCTGCCTTGCCTGAGCCTATCGTCAACATCTGGGTGGTAACCACGGCTACTCCAATCGTCTGGGATTTCGCCCCATTCTTCACTTCGCGGGCGGACGTGTCAATCCGCAACGCCTATATTCAGAGTCCGACCCATGTCACGAACCTTTGTCCAGAGGAGAAGAACGTGCTCCCTTCCCTCATATCCGCCACCGGCCCCGACGTGACCGCCGTCGCGATCCCCGCCTGGCTCGACGCCTCCGCCGTGGCCGTCGGCTCCGTGTCCGGCATCCTCGTCGCGCGCGAGCGCAAGCTCGACCTCGTGGGATACATCGTCCTCGCCATGGTCGGCGGGCTGGGCGGCGGCCTCATCCGCGACATCATCATCCAGCACAACGACGTCTACATGGCAAAGTCGCCCTACGCCATCCCGATGACGGTCGCGGTCGGCTTCCTTGGGTTTCTCTTCCCCAACGCCCTCAAGCGCTTCCCCCACCTGCTCGAGTGGGTCGACATCATATCCGTCGGGCTCTTCGTCGCGGCAGGTACCGACAAGGCGATCGTCTACGGGCTCAACGCCTGGGCGGTGGTGCTCCTCGGCACGGTGACGGGCGTGGGCGGCGGCATGCTGCGAGACATCTTCCTGGGAGACACGCCCCGCATCTTCCAACGCAGCAACTTCTACGCGCTGTGCGCGGTTGCCGGGGCCCTGAGCTACCACATCCTCGTCTTCCACCTCGACGTGACGAGCCAGTGGGCCGCGGCCATCTGCGTGGCGGTGGTCGTCCTGACCAGGCGCGTCTCGCTCAGGTTCAACATCCTCTCCCCCGCCAACGTCAACCTCGCGCCGGCCGTCACGCGGCGCGTCAAGGTCATCTACCACATGGCAAAGGAGGACGGGGTCGAAAGCTCCAAGCGCATCCTGCAGCGCCTTGGCAAGTCAGGCAACTACCAGGTCACGTTCGAGAAACGCGAGGACTCCCAGGACGGCGCGCGCCCTGGCAACGCCAACGGCAACGCTGGCAGCGCGGATGACGACCAGGACGGCAGCCCCGTGATCGACAGGATCATCGTGGAGGACGACGTGGACCTGGGATCGCCCGATGCGGATACGGACGCCGGTCCCAGTTCGGACTCACCTGATACGGACTCCAGCCAAAGCTAGCCGCAAGACGGCCCTCGGTCTCACGGCCCTCAGCACCACGGCCCCGGCCATCCCAAAGCTGCGTGCAACGCAAAGCCGGCGAGAAGAACTTCGCATCCTTCTCGCCGGCTCCTCCTTAACTGCGGCTTGTCTGCCGTCGCAGGCTACTTGTTGACGAGGCCGTTCTTGACGCGCCACTTGCGGCGCTCGGTCTCGGACAGGATGCGCTTGCGCATGCGGATGCTCTTGGGCGTGACCTCGACCAGCTCGTCGTCCATGATGTACTCCAGCGCCTCCTCGAGGGTGAAGCGACGCGGCGGGGTCAGCTGCACGGCGATGTCTGCCGTGGAGCTGCGCTGGTTGCCCAGCTGCTTGGTGCGGGCCACGTTGACCACCATGTCACCGGGCTTGGAGCGCTCGCCCACGAGCATGCCCTCGTAGCACTCGTCGCCGGGGCCAACAAAGAGCTGGCCGCGGTCCTGCAGGGTGCCCAACGCGTAGGCTACGGCCTTCTCGGTCGACATGGAGATCATGGCGCCGTTCTGGCGGCCGCCGATCTCGCCGGCAAACGGGCCGTACTCCAGGAAGTTGTGATAGAACACGGCCTCGCCGTGGGTCACGTTCATGATGCGGGTCTTGAGGCCCATGATGCCGCGCGTGGGGATGCGGAACTCCAGGTGGGTCTGCTGGATGCCTGCGCTCATGTTGCTCATGGTGCCGCCGGCGTTTCCAAAGACCTCGATCACCTTGCCGGAGTAGTCGTTGGGACACTCGACGACGGCCTCCTCGATCGGCTCGAGCTTGTTGCCGTTCTCGTCCTTCTTGAACAGGACCTTGGGGCGGCCGACCTGGAACTCGAAGCCCTCGCGGCGCATCTGCTCCATCAGGACGGAGAGGTGCAGGATGCCTCGGCCGGCAACCTCCACGCCGGTCTTGTCCGGCGTCTCCTCGATGCGCATGGTCACGTTGTTCTCGCGCTCCTGCTCCAGGCGCTCCTTCAGCTGGCGGCCGCCCACGATGTCGCCCTCGCGACCCACGAGCGGGCTCGTGCTCGCCTCGAAGATGATGGAGAGGGTCGGCGGGTCAATCTCGATCGGGTCAAGCTCGACGGGGTTATCGGGGTCGGTGTACACGTCGCCGATGTCGGTGGAGTCAAGGCCCACCACGGCCGCAATGTCGCCGGCCTCGGCCTCGCTGCACTCCTTGCGGCCCAGGTAGTCAAACGTGAAGAGCTGCTTGACCTGGCTCATCGTGCGGGAGCCGTCGTTCTTCACCACCAGGATCTTGTCGCCGTCGTGGATGGTGCCGCTGTAGATGCGGCCGATGCCGATGCGGCCCACGTAGTCGGAGTGGTCCACGGTCACGCACTGCATGGCGAGGGGACCGTCCACGTCCACGTCCGGCGCGGGCAGCGCGTCCACGATCATGTCGAGCAGCGGGTACATGTCCATGTTGCCGTCGTTGGGGTCCAGGCGCGCGTAGCCGTTCACGGCGGAGGCGTACACCACGTGCTCCATCGCGAACTCGAGCTGGTCGTCGTCGGCGCCCAGGTCCATCATCAGGTCGAGGCAGTCGTTCAGGGCCTTCTCGGGGTTGGCGCCCTCGCGGTCGATCTTGTTGATGCAGATCATGATCTGCAGGTTCGCCGCGATGGCGTGGGAAAGCACAAAGCGCGTCTGGGGCATGGGGCCCTCGGCGGCGTCAACCAGCAGGACGGCGCCGTCCGCCATCTTCAGGACGCGCTCGACCTCGCCGCCAAAGTCCGCGTGGCCCGGGGTGTCGATCACGTTGATCTTCACGCCGCGGTACTCGATCGAGATGTTCTTCGCAAGGATCGTGATGCCGCGCTCGCGCTCCTGGTCGTTGGAGTCAAGCACGCGCTCCTGCACCTGCTGGTTCTCCCTGAAGGCGTGCGTCGCCTTGAGCATCTGGTCGACGAGCGTCGTCTTGCCGTGGTCGACGTGCGCTATGATTGCAATGTTCCTGATGTGCTCCTGGAGCATGTCTACCTCTTCTGTCTATCGCCTGGTACCCGCATGACTCTATAACAGCGCCGCGAGGCGCATCGTCTGCGTTTTGGCTTTCCATCTAAACTGCTACCGCATCGCTTGCAACTGGGATGCGTCGTCCTTCTCCCCTGCCTTCGCCTGTCTGCGCCGGGCGAGAAGAACGTGCCGCCTACAGCAGCGGCTCCACCTCGCCGGCGGGCGCGGGCTCCGTCCATGCGAAGCCGTCACCCTCGCCTCTGCCCTTCACGTAGGAGTATGCGGAGTAGGACTTGTAGCCCTTCTCGCCAAACTCCAGGAGCACGGCATCCTGGTAGGCGCCCGACTCGTCGGCCACGGCACCCTCGTACGTTATCGCGTAGCGTACGGGCTCACCGAGGCCCACCTCGGGGTCGCCGTGCGCGTGCCTGAGGTCGCGCACCTTTGCGTGTGCCCCGGCAAGGCACTCCTCCATGCCGTCGTCGGAAAACGCGTACGAGGCCGCGCTGCCGCCGGCGTCCTCCACCACCAGCAGCACGTCCACGTCCTTGCCAGCCGCGAGCAGGTCAAACGCGTCGCCCATCAGGGTGCTGGAAAGCTGGTCGAGCTCGGGGGTGACCCCGTCCTCGCGATGTTCGTCCTCAGCCCTGCGTGCCATGGCCTGCCCTTCCCTACGCTTGCGGTTGCCTTCCAAGTCGAATCCAGTGCCTACGAGCGGCGTATGAGCTCCGCGATCAGGTCGGTCACGTCGACCACCTGGGCGGGGTTCACGTTCTCGGGAACGTCCTCGGACGTTGCGGAAAGCGCGGGTACGCCGCCGGGGCCCACGCCCATGAGCGTGGCTGCTCGCACGGAGTTCTGCATCGCGAGCGTCGCGTCCGTCTCGCCCCAGTCGTGCTTCGCGCGGCCGAGCGGGATGTGGAGGTCCTTGGCGATGTTGAGGAGCATTCTTCCCATGCGCCTGTCGGCCCTGCGCGTGTTGGTCCTACCCTCGTGCGTGAGGAACACGAGGTCGCCCGCGCCGATGGAGTCAAGGTTCACCAGGAAGGCACCCCTGATGTCGCGGCGGTGGTCCGCCAGGAAGTGCTTCATGCCCGCATGGTCCTTGGCGGAGGCGCCAAGCGCCACGAAGTAGATGTCGTGCGCGAGGAGCTCGTCGTCGCTCATGCCCAGCACCGCCTGGCGCAGGTCCTCCTGCGTCGGCTCGGGCGGCATCTGGCCATTCTGCTGATAGGCCCCCTGCTGGTAAGCCTCCTGCTGGTAGGCAGGGTCGTCCCAGTTCTGGCCAGCGGCCTCGGGCTGCTCGGTCGGGGTTCCGTACAGGTCGTAGCCCTCTGCCTCCGCGGGTGCGTCGGCATCCTGCTGGGGCTGCTGATCGTAGGGCTGGTCCTCGTACTGTCCGTCGGCAGGCACGTCGCCCTGGGCGGGATTCGCGCCGTCGGGCGCATCACCCTCGACGACCCTGAAGCCGGCTCGCGTCGTGGCACCGCCCTTCCAGCTACCCTTGCGCTGGTTCTTCTCGCCCTCGCCCTCGTCGGGCTCGTTGAAGTGGTCCCAGTCGCCAATCTTGCGGCCGTCCTTCTTGGCGTCGTAGTCCTCCTCGACGCCAAGCCACTCGCTCATGGATTCCTGTCCCTCGCTTGGGTCGAGCTTCTTGGGACGGCCTCCAAACAGGTTGGGAAGCTTCACCTTGTGATGGGTCGGGGCCTTCTTCCTGTTGCGGTCGACGCTAAAGCGCATGGCCTCGTTCTGCATGGGCTGTGCCCCCTTTACCAGGCCAATCGGCTCTCGCGTGCCAACGGGGCCGGACTCGGCGCGCTCCGCGCCGGCGCCAACGGGCGTGCGTCCGGCGTTGGCGGCCTTCTTGGCACCGTCAAGCGGACCAGATGCAAACGGGTCGCTCGAGGACTCGCTTGGGTCGGGCAGGTCGAACAGCACCGCGCGGCGCGCGATGGAGCTGGCCTCGGGCCGGTACTCGCTGCGACCCCAGTTGGGATCGTCGATGGGACGAGGCTCGGGAACCTTCTCCTGCCTTGCGGCGTCCGGATCGTCCACAGGCGCGTCGAGCCCCGATGCGTCCTTGGATTCCAGCTCGCTTTCCGGCACCTCCTCGTTTGGCGCAAAGTTCAGGTGGGACATCGCCTCTGCAGCGGGGTCCGTGGCGTCCTGATCCCCGGTCGCCTCCGGCTCAGGCTCGACCTGGTCCGACGCGTCAGGAGCGGGCTCCGCCGTCTGACTTGCAGGCTCTTCGCGAGGCGTGACCTCCTCGGACTCCGCCTCTGGCATGGGCTCGGGCTCCTCGGTCGGCGCCTCCGGCTCAACAGCCTGGTCGTTGTCCGGAACGGGCTGCTCCGCGTCGTCGTACAGGGGCTCGATGGGCGAGGCCTCCTCACCCACGCGGGGCATCGGCTCGACCCTGTCCGTGTACTCGTCCCTCAGCGTCGCGGTCCGCTTGAGGGGACGCATGTGCGCCGTGCTCTCAAGCTCCTCGTACGTATCCGACGCGTAGTCGTCGACGGTACCGAGCTTGGTCGTGGCATCCGCGGCATCGCCATCAGACGCGTCCCTGTATCCGTTGTCTTCCTGCGAAGGCGGCACGTTCTTCTCGCCCGAATCGCCTATGACCTCGTAGTCCTCCACGATGGGGGTGTCATCCACAAAGTAGTTGTACTTGGGCGCGCGAGGCTCGACGGCCGGTGCGCTCGGCTCGACGGGAGCGGGCTCCTCCGCAGGCTCCTGCAAGGGAGCCTCCTCCGCGGGGGTCGGCTCCCAATCCGGTTCGGCCGCCGGCGCGGGTTGGGCCGCAGGCTCGGGTTGGGCCGCAGCCTCGGGCTCTTCCGTCACGTCAACCGTGGGAGCCTCGTCCTCGGGCTGCTCCTCGGGAGCTTCCTCGTACGCGTCGGGATAGCTCGCGGCATCGGACTCTATATAGTCCGGCTCTGGTTCGGGCTCTGATTTGGGTTCGGCATACTCAGGCTCGGCTTGCTGCGGCTCGGACTCCACGCCCTCAGCGGGAGCGGGCTCCTCCCCTGCCGTCGGCTCCGTAGGCTCTGCCGGCTGTTCCGGCGCGGGCGTGGCTTCCTCTTCGGTTTCGTCCGAGGGTGCCGCGGCCTCGTCGCTGTCGCCAACGGCCGGCGCGGGTTCGGTCGGCTCGTCATCCCACGAACTCGCGGGCTCGTACTCGTTCATGTCCAGGACGGGCATGTCCATGGTCGAGTCAAGGCTCTCGTTCTGCTGCGTCCCCTCGGGCGAGAAGGACGAGCGCTCGTTCTTGCCACCCTTTCCAAAGGCAGACGCAAGCTTTGCCCGCAGGCCGCTAAAGAAGCCAGGCCTCTTCTCGCCGGAGCGCTCGGACTCGGCGGCATCTTCCACGGGAGCCCCGTTGCTCGAGATCGTCTCCCATGCCTCTTCGCTTGCGGCAGTCGCCTCGTCCTCCGCCGGCGCATATGCCATGTCCCGCATATCGCCGTCAGAGGCGCCCGCGTTCGTAGCATCTGCAGCCGAGGCCTCCACCGGCGCGGCTTCCCGCGCTTCGGGCGCGGGCTCAGTCGCGGGCTCGTCCTCGTTTGCAGGCTCGTCCTCGTAGTACGGAGCAACCGGCTCGTCGTCAACGGGCACGTAGTAGTCCTCTGGACCGTTGGTCGAGCCTTGGTCCTGGGGGGTTCCCTCGGGCTCCGTGCTGCCAGCGGCGGACTGCGCCTCATCCTGGTTGGGCGCCGCGGTGGTAGGAGCAATCTCCGGAAGGTCGATCAGCTTCGACTTACGCGCGTCGGCGTCAGCCTGCGCGTCATCGGTAGGCTCGGCTGCGGGCGCCTCCGCCTGCTGGCTCGGCTGCGTGCCCCACAGCGCCTCGGCTGCCGCAGCGGCGGCTGCGTCCTCGCTGTCATCTGTCTGCTGCGCGGGGACCTCTGGCTCCTGCGGCTCTGCCGGAATCTCGGTCTCGGTCGGCGCCTGTGCCGCCGAGTTGTCCTCGGACTGCGCCGCCGGCGCCATGTGTCCGTGCTTGGGCTCCGGAGTCGGCTCGGGCTTGGGCTCCTCCAGAACCTCGTACTCCTCCACTATCGGGTACTGCTCGTCGTACGTCACATAATGTATGTAGTCGACGGTCGGATGCTCCTGGACCATGTACGGGTTCACGTTCGTCTCGTCCACGGAGGCCGCGGGGTCGTACGGCTCGTACACGACGTCTTGCGGCTGGCTGCCGTCGGTCGCCACGTGCTCGGCAGGCTCGTAGCCCCGCTCCTCCTGAGGAGCGGCCTCCGCGCCCTGCTCATACAGGTGTGCGTACTTCTCCTCGTACTCCTTCTCGAAGTCGGGAATCTCTGGCACCTGGGGAAGCTTCGTCAGGTCGGGCTTCGGACGCGGCGGGTTGTCGTACACGATCTCGCAGTCGGTCGGCAGGATGTTCAGGCTGCCCACAAAGTCGGGGCCGCGACGGACGTTGCCGTCAAACGGGTTCTCCCCAACCTCGGGGATGATGTCCTCAAGCCGCTGGCCGGAGCGCGTCCTCACGTCGTGGGCACCCGTCACGTCACCACGGTTGGTACCGGCGGCGCCGGCGGTCGGCTCGTCCTCGCGGTTGCCTGTCGCCTGCTGCCCGCTCGTCGCGAACCCGTCCTCGGCAAATCCACGCTCGGACGCCGAGGGAGCACCGGCCTCGCCGGCAGCAGTCGAAACCGCGTTGCTACGCTCGGCGTTGCCCTTGCGGAATCCCTGCACGCGTTCCGTCACGCTGTCGGCAGCCTTACGGAAGAACCCGGCAAGGCCCGCCGCCTTCGACGCCGGGTGACCGTCGCCCTGCGGCTGCTCCGTGGAAGCCTGCTCGCGTTCGACGGGAACGGCCGACTCGCGCACGATCGTCTCGTCCACGGGCGCCGTCTGAGGCTGTTCCTCGTACGGCGCCTCGCCCTTCTCGCCATACTGCTCCGCACCCTCGCCCGCGGGAGTCGCCTGTCCCTCGCCGTCGTATGCCGGCGCCTCGGTACCAGACTCATAGGGCTCATAGTACTGACCCTGCTCGGGCGCGTACTGCTGGGCGGCGTCATACTCCTGCGGCTGCGCGTACTGCTCCTGGGCACCCTGCTCGGCGTACGGCATGTCCGTCGCCGCACCGTTCGCCGGCGCGCCCTCGGGCGAGAAGAACTGCCCCTCCTCGTAGCCGGCGGGTGCCTCCTGCGGCGCCATGCCCTCGGGCTGCTGGCCCTCGGCGGCCGCCGCGGCATAGTACTGGTCCGCGCCGTCCTCGGGGGCGGGCTGGTCGTACGCCATCTGCTCCTGCCTGCGGGGGTGGAGTGCGACGTAGCGCTTGGCGGCGTCGTCGTGCGGGGCAACCATGTCCATCACGCCCAGCATCGCCGCAAGCGAGGACTTGTTGTCGCTCGCGCCCGTGGTGCAGGGGGCAAACCTCTGGTAGATTGCGGAGACTCCCACCAGAAGCAGCGGGAGCGACGCCAGGATTCCAACGATCCAGAAGATGCGCCTAAAGCCTTCCGGCAGAAACACCAGCAGCTGGAAGAGCGCGCACAGCGGAACGATCACGCTGCACACAAACGTGGCGCGCCTGATCATGGGCTGGTACGCGGAGATCCCCGGGTGGCTCAGCAGGTCCTCGTTGGGGCTGTCGTAGTGAGCCACGATCACGATGGGGCGGTTGCCCTTCATCACAAGCGGGCCGGACGCGCGGTGGACGCCTATGACGTTCTGGCTCCTGCCGCGCGGGCCAAGGTTCGCCAGGACGTCGTGTCCCGCATACGCAAGTGCCAGGAAGACAAACGAAACCGCCACGAGGATGAGCCCCAGGACTCCCGCCCACGTGGAGAGGAATCCCGCCAGAAGAATGCCAACAAACATAACGATGTAAAGCACATTGTGTGCGAGGTCACCCTGCGACGGGGCGTCAAACTCCTGCATCTGGACGTCGAGTCCGTGCTCTTCCATAAGGGAGCCAATCAGCTCCGCTGCATCGAGCTCCTCCTGGCTATTAGCGGGCGAGATATCGATCTTCTCGTCAAGATAATCAAGATAGGTGCGCGTTGTCGCCATGCTATTGTCCTTTGCCAAGACAACCAAATCCGCTACTACTCCATCGTCAAAGTATACGTCTTATGTCCCCGCGTTTCCCAAACGCGCATAACCTACCTTATATTGGTGCGCGGAAGGGCAACACGGGTCGTAGGGAGTCGCGCTCATGGCAGCAGACAACTGGGATGAAGGGTCGTTCTCATACGAGGAGCGCAACAGCGACGACCTCCAGGCGCTTCGCCTCACCTCGCTCATGATCTGCCTCTCCAACAGCAAGAAGCCGCTTTCCACCGGCGAGCTGCGCGACCTCTACTATGCGGACATGTCCGAGGACGCGTTCGCAAAGAAGTTCCAGCGCGACCGCAAGAGCCTTGCGACCTGCGGAATCGTGGTCCGCGAGGTCGACCGTACGGCCGATGGCGCGCTCTGGGACGTCGACACTGACGCCACGTTCGCAACGGACCCGGGCCTCTCCCTCGAGGACGCGACCCTCATCGACGTCGTCTGCATGCCGCTGGCAAACGATCCCTCGTTTCCCTACCGCGACGAGCTCACGCTTGCGCTCGCAAAGGTAAACCGCAGCTACACGACGGTCGTCGCGTCCCGCGACGCAGGCGAGCCCGGCTCCTTCGACGTCCGCCTCGCAGACCTCGTGGGCGCGCTCCAGAACCGGCACCCCATAACGGCCTCCTACCAGGCAAGGGGCGCGGGCGAGAAGAACTACACCCTCGCGCTGCTCGGCTCCTTTGGCATGAGGGGCAGCACGTACTTCGTGGCCTGCGACTACGACCGCGGCACCAGGCAGCTATCCGGCAGCCCGCGCACCTTCAGGCTCGACCGCTTTGGCAAGGTCAAGCCCCTGGCATCGCATACCTACCAGATACCTGCGGACTTCTCCGTAAACGACTACATCAGGCTGCCCTTCCAGCTTGGGCCCGTCGTCTGCACGGCAGACTTCATCGTGTCCCAGCCCCAGACCGACCAGGCCCTCACGCCAGAGGCGCGTCGGGCGATCTCCTCGTACGGCAGCCTCTCCAAAGACGGTCGCACCTGGACCGTGGACGTGTCCAACCAGGACGTCGCCGCGGCATGGGCCATCGACGTCGGGCTCGTCCCGCAGTCACCCTCGACGCTTGCAGATATCTACAAAAGCAGACTCTCCGCAGCCGCATCGCTCCAGCCCACCGCCACGGAGGAGCCCGCCGCCAATGCGGATGCACGGGCGAGAAGGACGGGGCGCCGGGGCCGCAAGGGCGGTCTGCTCGAGGCCCGCCAGCTCTCCGCGCTTGTCGGCGCGCTCGACCGCGAGGGCTCGACCATCAGTGCCAACGTCGTCGCGCAGCGCCTCGGATGCAGCCTCGACCATGCAAAGCACCTGCTCAGCATGCTTGCCGATGCCTCTGATGACAAGAGCCTCTACAGGCTTCCGTTGCTGCCCGCGGATGACATGAGCGAGACTGTCCTCATGTTCCGCACGCTCGTGGGCAAGCCGCTCCGGCTCACCAGGACGGAGTCCGCGGCACTCATCTCCGCGCTTGGCCACGCGGGTGTCACGCCCGATGACCCCCTGTTCGCAAAGCTCGCACGGGGGCTTGTCGCAAGACCCCTGCAAGACGACCTGCCAAGGGACGTCTCCCCAAAGTCGGGCGTGGCGGATTCTGAGGCAGAGGCCCTGCGCACCTGCTCGCAGGCAATCGCAAGAAACCAGGACCTGTGCTTCGACTACACCTCGTCGCTCTCCAACCAGGCCTCGCGCAGGATGGTCATGCCGCACGGTGTCGATCACGACAACGGTTCCTGGTACCTGGAGGCCTTCGACCTCTCGCGCAACGGCGCGAGGACGTTCAGGCTCGATCGCATGTCCAACCTGCGGCCAGTGCGCGAGGACGCCCGCATCGATCCACCGTCGCTCGCACCCGAGGCGAGCGCCCCCAGGCAGGTCACCTTCGTACTTCTAGACCCAAGTCTTGCGGATACCTTCCACTGGAACAAGACCAGCTTCACGGCGCTCCCGTCGGGCCACGTGCTCGCGCGCTGCGCCTACTTTGGCGGCAACTGGCTTCTCCGCAGGCTTTCTGCCTGCGGAAATGCCATCGCCATCTCGGACGCTGCCCTCTGCGGGGCGGTACGCGACTACGCCAGCTCGCTACTCGTGTGACTTTCGCCACATCTCTATGTACCTGCTCACGTTCTCGCACTCGAGCATGGTGCCCGATGGCTTGGGGAGCGACGTCAGGAACTGCCTGCCATAGCGCTTCGTCACCAGTCGCGAGTCCGCCAGCACCAGGATGCCGCTGTCGGAGGCGGTCCTGATCAGCCTTCCGGCTGCCTGCTTGACCTCGATGACCGCCTCGGGGAGCGAGTAGCGCCACCATGCACGCTGCTCGCGGCGGTCGCGCTCGCGAACGAGCGGGTCGCGCGGGCTCGCAAACGGCAGCTTGGGGATCACGACGCAGCGCAGCGTCTCGCCCGTGGCGTCGAACCCCTCCCAGAACGACTTGAGCGCCAGCAGCGACGAGCTCCTGTCTCGCAGGAAGCTTTCCCTTATGCGCCGGGGAGAAGAACCCCTCTCCTGACAGATGAGCGAAAGCCCGGCCGCATCCAGCCTTGGCTTCAGTATCTCGTACACGCCCTCCATGTCCCTGCGGTTCGTGAACAGCGTGAGCACGGACCCGTCCATCGCGACGTGGACGTCGTACAGAAGGTCTGCCAGGCGCTCGATGTACCGCGGGTCGCTCGGCTGCGGCATGTCCTTCGCAACGATCACGGACATGTTCCTGTCGTAGTCGAAGCTCGAGGCAAGGCGCACGTCCTTGTGCATCGACGCGTCTAGCCTGTCGAGTCCGACAGCATGGTCAAAGTGCTCGAAGCTCTTTCCCACCGCGATCGTCGCGGAGGTGAACACCACGCTCATCATCTCGGGAAGCCACTTCTCGCCGAGGTCGGCGCCAATGTCGAGCTTCTCGGCGTGAAGCATGTCGGAGCCCATGTCCTTTTTCCTGCGCGATATCTGCGCGGAGTAGACGTAGGCCTCGTTCCTGCCGTCCATGATGAGTTTGAGGGAATCGAGCAGCTCTGTCAGGAACCTTCCCGCCTCGGAAATCTCGGCGGCAAGCTGCGGCGCGGTCTTCGCGAGCTCGGTCCTGGCGGACTCGATGTCCTTGGTCGTCTCCTCCAGGCGGTCGACGGCCACCTGCGCGGTCTCGGTCAGGGCCGCCCATTCCGGCGTCTCCCTCACCTCGTCGTCTATCCAGAGGGTCGTGTTGTCGTAGGCTCCGTTCGGGCCGGAGACCCTGCCTAGGTCGTGCAGCGCCACAAACACGTCACCCATGCTGACGGAGGCACGCGCAGCTGCGGCAGCCGCCTTGGTAAGAAGCCTTATGATCAGGGTCGAGCCCTCAAGGCCCGCCGCATGCGTCATCACGTTGTGCAGGGCGCCGCTCTTGGTACCGCCCAGCAGCTCGAAGGCAGCGCGGGTCTTCTCGCCGGACACCTCGACTGCCCACTGTCTGCGCGCCTCGGACTCAAAGCCATGCGCCTCGTCTATCACCCAATGGCGGATGGGTGGCAGTATCCTGCCCTCCATCTCGATGTCGCGCAGCAGGAGCGAGTGGTTGGTGACCACGACGTCGCTTGAGGCGGCTCGCCTCCTCGCGCCATGCACCAGGCACTCGTTGGGGAAGTACGGGCACTTGCTGCGCAGGCACTCGGCGGGCGTGGTCGTGAGCAGGGCCCGCGGCACGTAGCGCCACCTGATGCCGAGCGCGTCCAGGTCCCCCTCGGGCGACTGGCAGCAATACGCGTACGTGACCGCAATCGCCGTCAGGACGTCGGACTCCACGGCAGAGAGCGACTTCGTCGCATCGGAAAGCAACTCGGTCGGCAGGTCGTTTCTCACAGCAAGGTCAAGCCTGTGCAGGCAGGGGTAGTGGTCGTACCCCTTCAGGCTCGTGAACGTGATTCCGCCAAGCGCCTTCGAAACCGCAGGTAGCTCGTGCGATACCAGTTGGTCCGTAAGTGCGTTGCTCTTCGTCGCCACGCCCACGGTCACGCCGTTGCGCTTCGCGAACGCGGCCTCGGGAAGCAGGTACGCCATGGACTTCCCAACGCCGGTCCCCGCCTCGATGGACCTGTGCGTCGAGGTCGCCAGCGCGTCCCTCACCTCGAGCGCCATCTCGACCTGCTCGGGCCTCGGCTCGTACCTGTCATATAGCTTTGACACGGACCCGCCTGGCGCAAACGCGGCCTCAACCTCGTCGCGGCTCATCGCCTTGAGGTCGTCGGCCTTCTCCGCCGCGTCCTGCCTTGGCTGCGCCACAACCTCCCTCAGAAGCTCGTGCCTCAGCGCCTTGAGCGAGAAGGACGTGTCCTCATCCTCGCGCTCAAGTGCAAGATGCCTGATGATTGGCCTGAACTCCCAGTCAACGTCATCATGCATCTGGGCAAGAAGCGTCAGCAGTCCCTCGGGAAGGTCGCTCAGCCCCAGCAGGATGATGCGCCACATCCCGCACAGCGCCTCGACGTCGGCGTTCGCCCGGTGCGTCACGGAGTCGCAGCCAAATGCCTGCGCCATGTCGGACAGTCTGTGCGAGCTCAGCCGCGGCAGCGCGATCCTTGAAAGCGCCAGCGTGTCGATCCAGTTGTCTGTCACGTCCCTGCCGCCGGGCGTACGCTCGATAAACGTCCTGTCAAACGTCGCGTTGTGCGCCAGGATCGGTGCCCCACCCACAAAATCGGCCAGCATGGCAACGGCCTCGGGGGCCTCGGGGGCATCCGCAACGTCCACGTCGCGAATGTGCGTAAGCGCGGTTATCTCCTTGGGGATGGGCCCTCCCGGATGCACGTACGTCTGGAACCTCTCGGATACCTTTCCCTCGGAGATTCTCGCCGCCGCGATCTCGATGAGGTCGCAATCCCTAAAGGAAAGCCCCGTAGTCTCCGTGTCCAAAACGACTATGTCGTCCTCAAGGGGACCAAAGTCGGCCTTCTTCGCACGTTCCGCGAGCGAGAAGTACCGCTTCCTTATCGATTCTGGTGTACCAGGAAGGAGGAGCGACTCCAGAGTCGCCCCTCCCTGCGCCGTTTCGGCCTCTGCCATGCAGTGTCCTTACTACTCTTTCGTTCCGTGCGCCTCGAGCGCGTACTCCACAAACTTGCGGCAGAGTTCGGGGAACTCGATGCCCTCGTGGCGGGCGGAGTCCGGCATCAGGCTCGATTCCGTCATGCCGGGAATCGTGTTCGTCTCCAGGATTACGGGGGTGCCATCAGACTTTACAATAAAGTCGCTTCTTGATGCACCAAGGCAACCCAGTGCCTTATGTGCGCGCACGGCCAGCTCCTGCGCCTTCGCGTATGCCGCCTCGGGCAGGCGGGCGGGAATGACGTGGTGCAGAGCGGACGGCTCGTACTTCACCTTGCTGTCGTAAAAGTCAGCACCGGTCACAACCTCGATGATTGGCAGCGCATGGGGGTTGTCGTTGCCGATGACGGGAACGGAGATCTCGGTTCCCTCGATGCAGGACTCCACCAGAACACGGTCCCCCTCGGACCCTGCCTTCGCCACTGCCGCAGCAAGCTCGTCGGCGGAGGTGACGCGAGACACGCCAAAGCTCGAACCGTTCGCGGCGGGCTTCACAAAGATTGGCAACCCGAGCTTATTCACAAGCTCCGCAGCCATCTTATCGTCTACCTGCGTGTCGCCCTTCAGGTCAACGCCCTCGGGAACGGGGATTCCCGCGGACCTGTATATCGACTTTGCAACTTCCTTCTCGGTACCGGTCGCAGACGCCAACACGCCGGAGAAGGTGTAGGGAATATGCATAATCTCAAGCAAACCCTGGATACAACCATCCTCACCGTATCGACCGTGCATCGCCACGAACGCCACATCGTAGTTGCCGTCGGCGAGCTTCTTCACGAAGTCAGGCTCGGCGACGTCCAAAAAGTCGACCTTTTCGAAGCCCGCCTGGCCAAGTGCCTTCTGACAAGCCCTCCCTGACTGAAGCGAGATCTCCCTCTCGTCCGACCATCCACCGGCAAGCACAACCACGCTGCATTGTGTAACGTCGGTCTTCTCCATCTTAAGCTCCTTCATTCAGCACTCTGTGCGGTAGTATCAACTCGAAAGGCGAGCTAACTCAATCGAGGATACTCCACAACATCACGTAGACCCAGGCGAGGTCCCAAATCATGCAAGATGCCAATACTCAGCAGCCCTCTTCTCGCCCGCGCCAGAAGAAGGACATTCACAACTACAGTCATAAGGAGCTTGTCACCCTCTTCCAGGAGCTTGGCCAGCCCGCGTTCCGTGCCAAGCAGGTTGAGGAATGGGTATGGGAGAAGAACGCGACGTCCTTCTCGCAGATGTCTAACCTTCCCAAATCGCTTCGAGCCGTTCTCGAAGAGAACCTCACCCTCGGTGGAACCGAGGAGCTCGTAAAGCAGATCTCTCAGGATGGGAGTAGGAAGTATCTCCTGAGGTATCCCGATGGCGTCTCCGTCGAGTGCGTTGGTATGCCCACCCGAGGCAAGCTTGCCGTTTGTGCGTCCTCTCAGGCCGGTTGTCCGATGGGTTGCGCGTTCTGTGCCACAGGTGCCTCTGGTTTCACTAGGAACCTCACTGCCGGAGAGATATACGAGCAGGTCATGCACGTACGTGATGACTTCGATACACGCGTCACGAGCGTTGTTCTCATGGGACAAGGCGAGCCCTTCATGAACTACGATGCCGTACTTTCCGCTCTGCGCAAGCTCAATTCACCAGAAGGGGCTGGTATCGGAGCAAGGCATCTGACCGTTTCCACTTGTGGCGTCATTCCCATGATCAAACGCTTCGCCAACGAGCCCGAGCAGTTCACTCTCGCAGTCTCGCTGCACTCGGCCGTGCAGCGCACCCGCGATATGCTCATGCCCGGCGTCAAGAAGTACTCTCTCCTTCACCTGTATGACGTCATGGGCGAGTATGTGGACAAGACCGGTCGTCGGCCAACCTATGAATACGCACTCATCAAGGGTGTGAACGATACCGAGGAGGAGCTCGCGTCGCTTTGTGATTTCTGTCGCGACAACCTCGCACACGTCAATCTCATTCAGCTTAACGATGTAAAGGGCTCGAAGTTCCAGCCTTCAACCGAGGCACGGGCACAGGAATTCGTAAGGCGCCTTGCTAACGTCGGTGTCGAAGCCACCATTCGTAACTCACGTGGATCCGACATCGATGCCGCTTGTGGACAGCTCAAACAGAATGTCGAGCGCATGACGCACTAGGTTCTTTTATATGAGCAAAGAGACCAACCAGACTTGATTCTGGTTGGCCTCTTTTTCTAATAACCGATTGCTTCCCACTCGGCTCTTGTCTTCTCTTTGTTTCGACTTATGCCTGTCGCTTGCGAGTCTTTCGTCTTCGACGCTTCCGCTGACTCATTGCTTTTCTCTTTCATGAGTTGCAATAGCGTCCTAAGAGAATCCTTCGCTTCGTTGTTCAGCATCAAATAGCAGATGCTTAAGAACAATGCTACTGAGGCTAGGCCACATCCGATTAATGCCGTCGACTTCTTCATTCGCTTTCTCCTGAATTCTCTTCACTTGAAAGCAGGTCAACTATTCTTGCAAGATCCTCATCCGTCGAGAACTCAATCTCGATCTTGTTCTTGTTTCTGAGTCTCTTGACTCGGACGTTGGTGTTGAGTGCCGTACGCAATTGTCTTGCCGCACGCTTGTAGGCGAGTGGGGTAGGCTCTCTATGAGGCTTCTCTTCCGCATTGCCAGTGCCAGAAAATAGGGGTGCGAGATTTTCTGTCTGTCTAACCGTTAAATTCTCGTCTACTACCTTGTGGGCAAGCTTTATTTTTCCCTCTGTACCAGAAACGGCGAGAATTGCCCTGGCATGACCAGCAGTCAGCTTTCCATCAAGCATCATCTGCTGGACCTCGTCAGGAAGATCTAGCAGCCTCAACGTGTTCGCAATGGCCGAACGGGACTTTGAGATTGCCTTCCCAAGTTCCTCTTGCGTGAAGCCATTATCCTTAATGAGCTTCTCATAACCCTTTGCTTCTTCAATCGGGTTCAGATCGGAACGTTGCAGGTTCTCAATGAGGGCTAGCTTGAAGACCTCCTTCTCGTCAATATCCTTGATATTGACTGGTATTTCTTTTAGACCTGCGAGCTTCGCAGCCTGATACCTTCTCTCGCCAGCAACTATCTCATAGTTCGAGCCCTTTTTCCGGACAAGAATCGGCTGCAAGACGCCATTCTGTTTAATGGAGTCTGCAAGCTCCTCGAGCGCATCTTGATCGAAATTCTTTCGAGGCTGATCCTTATTTACCTTGATCTTTGAGAGAGGAAGAGTGGAATCAGTCGATATAGCAGAAATTTCAGCGTCCGCAGTCCCCATCAGAGACTCGAGACCCTTTCCAAGTCCTCCTTTTCTAGCCACGACGCGTCACTTCCTTTGCTAACTTCATATAGGCTAGCGAGCCCTTACTGACATGCGCATACAGTGTAATCGGGAGACCATGACTAGGTGCTTCTGACAGTTTTACGTTCCTCGGGATTATTGTCTTAAAGACTTTTCGCCCAAAGTACTTTGTAACTTCTTCGACAACCTGTTTTGAAAGCGTAGTTCTTGCATCATACATAGTCATTACCACGCCAAACACGTCGAGATCAGGGTTAAGACGTGTCTTTACCATCTTCATCGACTCAAGAAGCTTTGTAACTCCCTCAAGCGCGTAGAACTCACACTGTATCGGAATGAGAAGCGAATCAGCCGCTACAAGAGCATTCACTGTCAGCAACCCCAGCGAGGGTGGACAGTCAATAAAGACATAATCGAATTCGTTCCTAATCGGCGCGAGGATACTCTTTAGAATGCTTTCGCGTGCCATTGCTGAGACGAGTTCGATCTCCGCACCGGCAAGCTGGATTGTTGCAGGAATTACGAAAACGTTGGGTTCAACGGTCTCAGTGATGAGCTGCTCAATAGGGTAGTCATCGAGAAGAGCATCATATACGTCGTGCTCTAGCTCTTCCTTCTCTATTCCGTATCCGCTCGTCGTATTGCCCTGAGGGTCAAGATCGATAACAAGAACCTTCTTCTTGTTTTCGCCTAGTGCTGCAGAAAGATTTACTGCTGTCGTGGACTTTCCAACGCCACCTTTTTGGTTAATGATTGCAAGCACCTTTGAATCTCTGTCTGGAAAGGCGCGCTTTACGTCTTTATAAGTCATGTTGCTCCCAACTGTTTCACGTGAAACACTTGCCATGTTACTTCAATACAAGGGCTGCAACTTCGCCTCTCCAGTTCTTCTTGGCAGGTGAACTGATGGCTGCTTGTATTTCTCAAACTTCAGAATCTCTCTGTGCCCGGATTCATGCGGTAGCTCATATGTTTCACGTGTAACAATCCTCATTCCACAAATCTTTGCAGTCCTAAGAGCTTCATCTAGTTCTTGCTGCTCCAGATTTCCCTTGGATGCAACAGCGAATCCACCAATCTTAAGGAGCGGTGCTGAATATTCCAGAAGTACTCTCAGGCTCGCGACTGCACGTGCAGTCACATAGTCGTACTGTTTGCTGTGATCTCGAGCAAAGTCTTCGACACGAACGTGCATTGCATTACAACGATTGGATAGATTCAGATCCTGGATGAAAGACTCGACACAGCGAACCTTCTTACCTACGGAGTCGATCATGTCCACTTGAAAATTCGTCATGATTGCTAGCGGCACACCAGGAAAACCAGCTCCTGTACCAATGTCACAAAGACGAAGTGAAGCGTCGAATGAATCCATGGCCTTAAGGTAAAGGATGGAGTCTACGATATGTCTATCGATTGCGTCCTCGATTGACGTGATTCTGGTCAAATTGATGTTCTTGTTCTTCTCATTCACAAGTAATACGTGCTTAAGAAGAGATTCAGCCTGTTGCTCTGTAACAGAGATATCGAAATCTCCAGCTTCGGATATTATCCTGCTGATGTTAGTTTCCATATAGGCCTCTCAATATGCCAGAAATACCCGAAACGGGAATTCTTGTCTGTCATGGAACATGGTACAGAACCCAATGTCCTCATAGAATTCGAAGCAATGATTATGATACGCGACGCTGGTACGTCTGTCCCACTACGCCATCGGCTCAATACGAAAGCATAGAATGAAAGACAGTGAAGCGACATCACGAATGAGTGGTCACGAATAGATAGACCTTAAGATGTGTGCGGACTCGTGATCTTTATCGACCAGCCCTCTTTAGCATTGAGCCAATCTTCCCACGTTTTGCAGTATTGAGCCGAACTTGGAGGTTGACCCTAGATAGTACAGTGGGAATTAGCTCCAGAAAGTAATTCGTTGTTCGAGGCAACTGAAGCACGAAACTACCGTTCATCATAAGAAGCTGCACGAAGGTCCAGTACGTCATAGAAGCCAATACCTAGTTCGGCCTTTATAAAGGAAGTCGACAGGGTTCAGCAATCAAAGCATCGTGCGTAATTTCTCCTATATGAGAAAAGCTACTGAGACACAACCTAGAAGGTGTCTACCATGCAATAGACAAGGTCTTCTGGCATCGTGTCATGTCTGCCTAGATGTCTAAAGAGATATTGCACAAAGGACATGGGACGTATATGGATGTAGCCAACGCCTCATTAAGAGCAAACCAGAAACAAATACACCGAATTCAGAGACGAGTCCATTGTTCCTTCTTTCTGAGTCAAGTCACCACGTCCTTACACAGTACTTCTCAATTTTGTAGACGCGAATTTCGACTCTCTTTGTCTCATCGGCATATCTTGCCAAACAGCAACTGCTGCCTGGATGCCTGCCAAACAAACGATTCATATGGGCTCCAGTAACAAGACCCACATGCCGGAGTTGCATCTCGATCTGTCCATAGGCGCTTATGAGACCAGCGGCTTGCATGATTCATAAAGGAGCAATCAGATGAGGATAATGAAGCGACTTCCGTATTCTCATGTGATTGCTTCGTATGGTGAAAGTAGTCATTAAGCCATGCGCGACCCCTGATGAATTTGATTGCACCTCTGACTTGGAGAACCACCAGAAACCCTCGGCAGTTTAGGCGGTACAAAACGCTACACCTCGACCTGGAATAATATGGACTGGCAGCGACTCCTCAGAACATACCCCTTGCGATGGTTTGTGATGTAATGGAATATTGCGATCTGAAGAGTCGGCTTATAGGACGCACAAGCGTGGCGCACCCAGCAGGAATCTTTCGACCTGGCTCCTCACCAAGAGCGGAATGTCATTCACTCCATGACCTTCTGAAACCGGAGGACATGACCACAGGAATGGCATGGTGTGATCAGCCAAGCGCAGCTGGCTACAAAAGGAGGGAGACACGAAGTCCGTGTCTCCCTCTCATAACGATCGAATGTCTCAGCGCTAACGAGCCTGATATGTAACGACGACGCGCCGCTCGGGCTCGACACCCTCGGAATGCGTCGTGACGTCCTCGTCATCCAGAAGCGCAAGGTGGATGATCCTGCGATCATAGGCGTTCATGGGAGCCAAGGCCACGCGTCCCTGCTGCTTCTTGGCGCGCGCGGCGGCGGACTTCGCCATCTCGGTGAGCTTGTTCCTACGGCGGCTCTTGTAGCCCTCGATGTCAACAACGATTGGGTAGTGGAACTTAATCTTGTTGCTCACGTAGGAGGAGACGACCATCTGGAGGGCATCAAGCGTGCGGCCGTGACGCCCAATGAGGACCGCAAGGTCCCCACCGCTAATGTCGAGAATGAGCTCGCCCTCATCGCCGTCGTACTCGTCAATGGACACATGCTCTTCTCCGAAGCAGCCGAGAAGGCCCCTGATGTACTTCACGGCGACGTCAGCGATGAGGTCGATCTCGTCGTCCGTCAGTTCGACATCGGCCTCGTAGTGCTCACGAATCTTCGCGAACTTGTCATCGGCGTCGTTGCCCTGCGTGGGTTCATCCCCCTCGAGCACGACGTTCTGCTCGTCCTCCACCGTATACCTCCAAAACGAACGCGGCGCACTAAAGCGCCGCGCAAATATCCCTAGGCTCTAATGATACTAGTTCTTCTTGTGCGGGCGAGGCTTGCGCTCCTTGCGGACCACATCCACCTGCACGCCCTGCTGGGCAAGCTTGGCCTCGGTCTCGGCCTTCACCTTGTCCATGACACGCTGGGTGACGACCTTCTGCTGCACGACCTGCCACACTGCGGAGGCATCATAGTAGAGAAGAACGGCGCCCGGGACGCTCCAGCCGAACCAGAGCATCATGGCGGCCATGACGACACCCATGACCATGGTCTGCTGACGCTGCTCCTCGGGGGTGTTCTGCATGTTCATCATCATGGGGATGAACGTGAGGATGCCGAACAGGACGTCGAAGATGATGTAGACGAGGGCCTCCTGGATGCCCTTGCCCATGGCGCCAGCAGCGGACTGCGAGAGCGACGGCATGATGTTGAGGAAGTGCGCGGAGGCGGGAACCTGCTTCGCGACCGTGAAGAGCGCGAAGAAGACGGGCATCTGGATGAGGATGGGCAGGCAGCCACCGAGCGGGTTGAACTTGTTCTCGGCAGTGAACTTGCGCAGCTCCTCGGCCTGGCGCTCGGGGTCGTCCGCGTACTTGTTCTGGATCTCCATCATCTTGGGCTGCAGCGCCTGCATCCTCGCGCTCGAGGCGGTCGACTTGTTCATGAGCGGCATGACAAGCAGACGGATGATGATCGTCAGCACGATGACAGCGATGCCCCAGTCCCCGCATAGGTCTGCGAGCGACTTAAGGATCATGGTAAGGAAACTAATAAACCAATCCCACATGGGTTCCTCCGGTATCAGAGCTTGGGGACGGGGTCGAAACCGCCTTTGTGAAAGGGATTACAGCGCAGAATCCTTCTGAACGCCAACCAGGAGCCCTTGAGGGCGCCGTACCTACTAATGGCCTCGAAGGCATATGCGGAGCAGGTTGGCTCGTAGATGCATGACGGCGGAAAGAGCGGCGACACATACCGTTGATAGAAGCGAATCATAGCGAGAAGGGCCCGCTTGATCGGAGGCGTCCTTCTCGCCCGGTTATAATGGCTGCTCATAGCAGTCCCGACCGCCTGAGGATCGAGCGCATGTCAACCGACACGTCTTGCGGCGTACTGTCATGGGTCGCCCTGGTCGCAAAGAGAATGACCTTGGACCCTTGTGCGGGCAGGCCACAAGCACGCGCCGCCTCTCGCAGAACCCTCTTGCAGCGGTTGCGATAGACGGCATTCCCCAGTCGCTTAGGCGCGACGAAGGCGACCTTTCCCAAGTCGCCTCCGTCGCACTTCAGAACCGTAGCTCGCACGAGTCTACTGTTGACTCTTTTTCCGCCAGAGAAGACCTCTTCAAATTCTCTTCTGGATTTGATGGTCTCCATGGTCGTTCCTAGACGGTAAGCCTCTTGCGGCCCTTGGCGCGACGGCGGGACAGAACGGCGCGGCCGCCCTTGGTGGCCATGCGTGCACGGAAGCCGTGGGTGACGGCGCGCTTGCGCTTGTTAGGCTGATACGTACGCTTCATTTTGAAATCCTCCCGAGGATCGACATATAGGACTAATCGGGTCAAGCCCCAAGATTGTAGTGGTCTATCGGGCAAAATGTCAATTTTTTCTCGCACGCGGCCGGGCGGGAAGGCGCTCGACTACGAAACCATCACCAAACTGGGCGGGGAATGGGACCATTCATGAAAGAATGGGCGAATGAATTTGCTGAACCTTCCGCTTCATCTGCGGTTATGTTTCCGAATGATGCTATGATTTTTCACCCGAGTGGAAACCGTTTTCTGTAGTTATCAACAACGTTTCACAAGTTGTCGAAATCTTTCATTCGCAGAATATTCTCGATGAATGGTTTTCGACATAGGTTCATGAAATGTTGAAAACGTTGGAGAAAGGGCTGGACGTGGCGCGCGACTTCTATCCGTTTGTGGAGGGCTCATCCGCAGGTGACGGGCATGACGAGACCCCCAAAACCTCCACAGACGGGCCGAGTCTCGAGGTGAAATATCCCGCCCGCATCGCCGTGTACGACGACGCATCGGCCGCGCCGCGCGTCGTGGTGGTCGAGCCAAAGGACGTTCGCTCGTACCTGGAGGAGATAACGACGACGGTCGTGCGCCTCGCGAAGGAGCAGGGCAGCACCATCCCATTCATGGTCATAAGGGAGATCGTGGAGAACTTCATCCACGCATACTTTATAGAGCCGACGATCAGCATCCTCGACGGAGGGGAGACAATCAGGTTCTCGGACCAGGGACCCGGCATCAAGTCGAAGGAGCTTGCGCTCGAATACGGCACGACGAGCGCCTCCGAGGAGATGAAGCAGTACATCCGTGGCGTTGGCTCCGGGCTTCCCTACGTGCAGCAGTACATGGAGGACCGCGGCGGGACGCTCACGATTGACGACAACATCTCCGGCGGGACGGTCGTCACCATATCCAACGTGCAGGAGGAAGAGGAGGAGCCGCTTCCTCCGCAGCTTGCACCGCAGGGACAGCCCTACGCGATGCCACCCCAGCAGGCCGCGGCGGCGCCTGGCTACCCGCAGGCGGGAAGCCCGGTCCCCGGCTATGGCATGCCCGCGTACGGCCAGACGCCGTACCCGGCACAGCCCTACGGCGCGGGGACGCAGGGGTTTGCGCAGGCGCCGTACCAGCCGTACCAACCGTATCCTCCGCAGTACGCCCAGTATCCGCAGACAAGTCCCTATCCGGGATACGCACCTGCGCAGGGCCAGGCCGCGGCGCCCCAGCCACAGATGGCAGCGGCACCCACGCTGTCCGAGCGCGGGCGCACCGTGCTCGGATACCTGCTGATGAACCAGGCAGTGGGACCGACCGACCTCACGCGACAGTTTGGCAGCTCGCAGCCCACGTGGACGAGGGAGCTGCAGCGCCTTGAGAAGGCCGGGTTCGTGCGGAAGAACAAGGGGGCCCAGAAGTACGTGCTGACGGATCTGGGCAGGTCGTACGCGCAGCAGGCCGGCGGCCAGCCGGGCGTTCAATAGGCACCCAAACGTAGTGGACAAACGGGGTAGTTTTCATCATATAATGTTGGCACTTTTCAACATTGCAGAGGTAAATGGTGAGGATGACTTCTACCCAAGAATCAGACGCGATCGCACTCTGGACGGACGTCCTGTCGCTCCTGGCGGAGCGCGGGCTGCCAGCCCCGACGCTCGCCATGCTCAGGAGCTGCAAGGCGGTCTCGTTTGACGGCGAGCGGCTGGTCGTCTCCACGAACATGGGATTTGCCCAGCGCAAGATAGCCGAGCAGACCCCCGTGATCGAGGAGTGCCTCGAGCAGGCCGCGTTCCAGCACGTCACGTTTGAGGTGGCGCTCTCCCACGACACGAGCCCCCATCCCGTCGAGACCGGGTCAGAGATGACGCGCGAGGAGGTCGGGCGCATCAACGCACGCGAGAGCGCTGTCGCGGCGCAGGAGCCGCCCGCGGCCGCACCCCAGACGATGCCCGCAACCACGACGGCACGTCCTTCTCGCCCGGTCGTCGCAAAGGCAGCCGCAAGCGCGCCGAAGGAGCAGAGCGACTTCGCCAAGGAGGAGATCGACCCGGCGGACTCGAAGCTCACGTTTGACCGCTTTGTCTCCGGCGAGGAGAACGAGTTCGCGTTCGACGCGGCCAAGCAGGTCGCGAACGGGGAGAACAAGAGCTACAACCCGCTCTTCATCTATGGCAAGAGCGGTCTGGGCAAGACGCACCTGCTGCGCGCCATACAGAACTACATTGCGCAGAACGACCCGTCGCGGCTGTGCGTCTATAGGACCGGCACGGAGTTTGTGGACGACTACGTGAGCGCAATGAACGTGGGAGACACGCCCGCCAAGGCCGCGCTCGTGCGCAACTACCAGAACGTGGACGTGCTGATAATCGACGACATCCAGAACATGCGGCGCGCGGCCGGCACGATCAGCTTCTTCTTCGAGACGTACAACGCGCTCATGTCGCACGGCAAGCAGATCGTGCTCGCGGCGGACCGCTCACCCTCGCAGCTTGGCATGGGCGACAGCAAGTTTGACGAGCGCGAGACCTCGCGCATGGACTCCGGCGTGACCGTGAGCATCCAGGTGCCAGACTACGAGCTCAAGCTGAAGCTGATCAACAACTTCTACGACATGATGAAGCAGGACGCCGTACGCGAGCACGTGCCCGGGATGACGGGCACCATATCCGAGGACGACCGCAAGCTCATGGCGGAGCGCTCCGGCACGAACATCCGCATCATCGAGGGGTTCGTGCACACGTGCCTCATCACCGCGTCGCGCAAGGAGCGCCAGGGCGAGAAGATCGGCCGCGAGGACATCATAAAGATTGCCAACGCCAAGTGGCCGACCGGGCAGAAGACCATATCCGTCGAGCAGATACAGAAGGCCGTCGAGGCGTACTACGACGTGTCGCACATGGACCTGGTGGGCTCCAAGCGCAACAAGGAGCTGATGGAGCCGCGTCACGTGGCGGTGTGGCTGACGCGCGAGCTGACCGACAACACGCTGGCAGACATCGGCAAGAAGTTTGGCGGACGCAGCCACGCGACCGTCAAGCACAGCATCTACTGGGTCGACAAGACCCGAAAGGAAGACAGGATGTTCCAGGACAGGGTGCAGACCCTGCAGGACAGCATTACGGACAACCGCTAGGAAGGCCGAGGTCGTTTTAAAACTTGGAAGAAATCCTGTCGAGAAGGGAAGAAAAGTGACGGGACGACGAAGAAAGAAGTTTTCGACATCCTGTAGCGTCGAAAGACCGAAGGGAAATTGAAGCCGTCTGAGTTTTCGTAACTATTGCGTCTAGCTGCACTTCTCTTTACTTTTCGACTTTTCTACACTGCCTATTATTACTCCTACCTTTTCTTTTATATATAAGTACTAATAAAGACGGAGGGTCCCAAATGAAGTTTACGGTAAGCCAGTCAGCCCTTGCACAAGCCCTCTCGGTGGTGGCGAAGGGCATGGCGTCAAACTCGACCCTCCCCGTGCTCTCGGGCATATACATAAGTGCCCAGGAGGGCATGCTCGAGTTCCAGACGACGAACCTGGACATATCCATCCGTCACAGGATCGCGGCGGACGTTGAGGAGGAAGGCGCGACCGTCGTCTCGGGTAAGATCCTCACCAACATCGTGAAGACCCTGCCCGACTCCGCGGTGCTCTTCGACGGCGGTGACAGGGTCCTGACGATCCAGTGCGACAAGTCCTCGTTCCGCCTCAACACCCTTGACGCCAACGACTTCCCGGAGTTCCCCGAGTACGACCTCGAGCGTACGGTCGAGCTGCCGAGCGACCTGCTCTCCGAGATGGTCGGTAAGGTGTACAAGGTAACCTCAAAGGACACGTCGCGACCCATCCTGTCCGGTGTCCTTCTCACCGTGGAGGACAACACGATCAGGCTGGTCGCCACGGACTCGTACCGTCTTGCGGTGTGCGACTCCAACGTGGAGACGAGTTCGCTCCAGGAGGCGTTCGAGACGATCGTCCCCGGCAACACGTTCCACGACGTGCTGACGCTGCCGTCCATGACGGACAGGCTCACCATCGGCACGACGAACAGCCAGGTCGTGTTCGCGTTTGGCGACACCACGTACGTGTCGCGCAAGATCGACGGCACGTTCCCCAACTACAAGCAGCTCCTGCCGCCCAGCTGCAACACGTCCGTCAAGATCGACGTGGCGCAGTTCTCCGCGGCGCTCAAGCGCGTCTCCGTCATCGCGCTCACCAACCCGTCCGTCCGCTTTGACATCGACCCGGACGGCAAGGTGATGAAGCTTTCCGCAAGCTCGCCGGACCAGGGCGAGTCCACCGAGCTCCTGCCCGTCGAGGTGGAGGGCAGCGCCATGTCGATCGCGCTCAACTACCACTACGTGTTCGACTGCGTCAACGCCGCGAGCGACCAGAAGGAGATCACCCTGGAGCTGCAGAGCACGATGCAGCCGGGCATCTTCAAGTCGTACTCCAGGATCAACTACCTCTACCTGCTCATGCCGGTCAGGATGTAGGCCGTGGGACTTCGCGTCAAGACGCTCGGGCTCAGGGACTGGAGGAACTTCGAGGAGAAGAGCATCGACTTTTCCGACGGCATGACGATCCTGGTGGGTCCGAACGCCGTGGGGAAGACGAACACCGTGGAGGCGCTGCAGATGCTGACCGCGGGCTCCTCGTTCAGGAAGCCGAAGCCCTCCCAGCAGATCCGGGAGGACTGCGAGTCCGCAAAGATACACGCAAGGCTCGAGGGCGACGGTCGCGTGATAGACGTCGCGTGCGAGGTCGAGCCCACGCGGCGGCGCTTCTTCCGCAACGGGAAGAAGTGCGTCGCCCTGGACCTTCCGGCGACGCTCATGTCGGTCCTCTTCAACCCGGACGACCTGTCGTTCGTGAAGCGCGGGGCATCGTACAGAAGGGACGAGCTCGATGGCTTTGGCCGGCAGGCCAACGCGGGCTATGCAAAGGTCCTTTCCGCCTACCTGCGCTCCGTTGAGCAGAGGAACCGCCTCCTGAAGGAGGACTACCCGGACCTGGCGCTCCTGGACGCATGGGACGCCTCCGTGGCCCTTGGCGGCGCGACGCTCCTCGCGGCCCGGCTCAGGCTCTTCGAGCGGCTCAGGACGCACCTGCGAGAGGTCTACGGCCAGATCGCCGGCGGAGAGGAGCTCGACTGCACCTACGTGTCGTCCCTCGGGGTCGATCTGTCCGGCTCCTCTCGCGACGAGATCTGCGACGTCTTCGCGCGACGCCTGCAGGAGGAGAGGGACACCGACCTCCGCCGCCAGCAGACGACCGTGGGCCCGCAGCGCGACGACGTCAGCTTCACGATAGACGGCCGCGACGCGCGGGCGTTTGGCTCGCAGGGACAGCAGCGCTCCATCGTGCTCGCGTGGAAGATGGCCGAGGTGGCGCTGTCCCGCGAGGTGGTGGGGGAGCAGCCGCTGCTCCTGCTGGACGACGTGATGAGCGAGCTGGACGAGAAGCGCCGGAACGCCATGACGAGGTTCGTCCAATCCGGCATCCAGACCGTCGTCACGACGACGAACCTGGGGTACTTCCCCGATGACCTGCTAAAAGAGGCAAAGGTCGTGAACGTCGTTGGGTAAGCGCAAGGCATATGCGAGCGACTACGTTTACGACACGGAGCGCTTCAGGAACGACTCGTCCCTCTCGTCGCTGCTCGACGGCGTCGTGAGGTCCGACATGCGCGCCCACATGAGCGACGCGCAGCGCGCCCGCGCCGCGTGGTACGGCGCGAACGGCGACGTGGAGCGCAAGCACACCACGGGCGTGTTCCTGGACACGTCGCCCGTCAAGAAGGGCCGCGACCCCGTGCTGTGCGTCTACGTGGACTCGCACGCACGCCTGTCCGACTTCAGCGCGAACAAGGAGATCTACCTGGCACGCCTTCACGGGTACGGTCTGCAGGTATCCGGCATCCGCTTCAGGCTTTCCGACTCGCGGCACATGCGCAAGCAGGACTCGGGAACCTACCAGTCGCTCGACCATGGCGAGGAGCGCCTCGAGCTCCCCGAGCTTTCCGCAGAGCAGGAGCGCCGCGTGGAGGACATGACGCGCGACCTGCCGGACGGCCTGAGGGAAAAGGCGAGAAGGGCGATGGAACTCTCGCTGCGAAGGGAAATGCTAAAAAGGGCGGGGAATTGATTTTCTCGCGAATATCGGCCTTACAAGGCCCTTTGACGTGATTTTTCGGTAGTTCGACCACCCATTTTGTATTTGGCCCAATGAAATCCGACGCGCTCACTAAAATATACGGTGCGCTTTATTGCTCTGTAGAGAGGAAAAGTGAGTGGCAGAAGAGAAGAACAACTATAACGGTCAGGAGATCAAGGTCCTCAAGGGGCTCGAGGCCGTGCGCATGCGTCCCGGCATGTACATCGGCACCACGAGCGAGACGGGCCTGCACCACCTGGTCTGGGAGATCGTCGACAACTCCGTCGACGAGGCCATGGCGGGCTACTGCACCAAGATTTCCGTGACGGTGCACGCGGACAACTCCATCACCGTCGTGGACAACGGCCGCGGCATTCCCGTCGACATGCACCCCACGGAGAAGAAGCCGACCCTCGAGGTCGTCCTCACGATCCTGCACGCCGGCGGCAAGTTCGACAACAACGCGTACAAGGTGTCCGGCGGCCTGCACGGCGTCGGCGTCTCGGTCGTGAACGCGCTCTCGAAGAAGCTCATCGCGCAGGTCAGGCGCGACGGCAAGATCTACGAGATGCAGTTCTCGCGCGGCAAGACGACCGAGAAGATGAAGGTCGTGGGCAAGTCCAAGACCACGGGCACCACGATCTCGTTCTGGCCGGACGAGGAGATCTTCGAGACCACCGTCTACAACTACGACACCCTGCGCAACCACCTGCGCGAGACGGCGTTCCTGAACAAGAACCTCAAGATCGTGCTGACGGACGAGCGCGAGCTCGTCCCGCGCGTCGAGGAGTTCTGCTATGCAGGCGGCATCAACGACTTCGTGAAGTTCCTCAACGGCTGGGACGGAAAGCAGTACGAGAAGCCGGTCCTTCCGGGCCTCTCTCGCCCCATCTACATCGAGGGCAAGACCGACGAGGACACGCCCCTCGCGAAGAAGGGCGAGGTCGAGGTGTCCCTCCAGTGGAATACCGGGTACTCGGAGCACGTGATGTCGTTCGCGAACGACATCTACACCGAAGAGGGCGGCATGCACCTCGAGGGCTTCAGGACCGCGCTCACGAAGACGATCAACGACTACGCGCGCAGCCACAAGCTCCTGAAGGAGAAGGAGGCCAACCTCACGGGTGACGACATCCGCGAGGGCCTGACTGCCGTCATCTCGGTCAAGCTTCCCGACCCGCAGTTCGAGGGCCAGACGAAGGCAAAGCTCGGCAGCTCGTACATGAGGACGCTCACGAACAAGATCGTCTCACGCGGCCTCGCCGACTACCTCGAGGAGCACCCCAAGCAGGGCAAGGAGATCTTCCGCAAGGCCTCGAGCGCCGCGAAGGGCCGTCTTGCCGCGCAGAAGGCCAGGCAGGCCACGCGTCGCAAGAGCATCCTCGAGTCCGCCTCGCTTCCCGGCAAGCTCGCCGACTGCTCCGTGAGGGACGCGTCGATGACCGAGCTCTTCATCGTCGAGGGTGACTCGGCAGGCGGCTCGGCCAAGGATGGCCGTCGTCGCGACATCCAGGCGATCCTTCCGCTGAGGGGCAAGATCCTGAACGTCGAGCGCGTTGGTGACCACCGCGCCTTCAACTCCGACACGATTCAGAGCCTGATCACGGCCATCGGCACGGGCGTGACGACCGACGGCGGCGACTTCGACATCAACAAGGCCCGCTACCACAAGATCATCATCATGACCGATGCCGACGTCGACGGTGCGCACATCCGCATCCTGCTGATGACGTTCTTCTACAAGTACATGCGCCCGTTGATCGACGCCGGCTACATCTACAGCGCGTGCCCACCGATCTTTGGCGTGAAGGTGGGCAAGAAGATCCACTACGTGTACCCGGACGGCAAGACGCCCGAGGAAACGCTCCTCGCGCAGGCCATCGAGCAGTACGTGCCCAGGGACGCCGAGGGCAAGCAGCGCAAGTACACCGTCCAGCGCTACAAGGGCCTGGGCGAGATGGACCCGCAGCAGCTCGCGGACACGACCATGGACCCGAAGACCAGGATCCTCCAGCGCATCGGGATCGAGGACGCCGCGAGGGCGGAGCTCGCCGTATCCCACCTCATGGGCACGTCCGTCGAGTACAGGCGCGACTACATCGAGCACCACGCCAAGGACGCCCGATTCCTGGATGCGTAAGACAGGGCTCCCGAGGCGGAACCACGAAGAAAGGCACGCTAAGTGGCAGATGAGAAGAACACGCCCGTAAACGGGCAGAACCAAGACCAGTCGGGTGACGGCGCGACCCTGCCGGAGGACCTGCAGCGTCTGCTCGACCGCGCGGAGGCGGACGAGTCGGACGCCCCCGTGTACGACCCTGACGCGGCCGACGAGGCCGGCATGGACGACGATTCGGACGACGACTCCGACGACGAGGACGAGGACGACGAGGACGCGCAGCTCGAGATGGGCGGCGACAACCGCGGCGATGGCGACGGCGTGGACGTGCATGGCGGCCGCCTGCAGTTCCACGAGTTCGGACACGAGATGGAGCAGTCCTTCATCGAGTACTCCATGTCCGTCATCACAGCCCGTGCGCTCCCCGACGTCCGAGACGGCCTGAAGCCCGTCCACAGGCGCATCCTGTACGCCATGAACGAGGCGGGCATCTTCCCGAACAAGCCCCACAAGAAGTCCGCCT